>JBJKQX010000534.1:0-2965 GCA_046704965.1 Binataceae bacterium (SeqCode) | reverse complement strand
CCGCCTCGCAGGTGACCGCAGTCGACGAAGCCGGCCGGACGATCGTGTCAGGGGTTGAAACCTGCGGTTCCGGATGCCGGTACGCGGAATGGGCCGGGGTTGTCTTTATAAAGGACGGTGACGAGGTGCCGCGTTTCACGCTGGTTGACCTTCGGCACCCGAAAGTGCGGATCGAGGCAACGTGGGACGGAAGCGCCGTGCGCGCGTCCGCCACCGATCATCTTTATTACGAGGGCGTGGACGTGCCCAGCGAGCGCGTCGTACCCTCGCCTCTCAGGTACCGTGCGCTTTTCCGCCGCCCCGACCATCCGATGATTAGCCATCGCTATCGCGAAGATTGGGTCGCAATCTCGGTGATGTGGCTTGGCGCGATGGCGACCGGCGTAGCGCAGGCGTCGCTGGAGGACACCGCGCAGAATATCCGCGGTCGAATCGCGATCCTTGGAACGAAGATGGTCGAGAAGCCTACAATCCATGTGAACCTCGGCCGTGCGCGCGCATTAATCAACGCGGCCACGGACACCGTGTACGCCGCGATGGCCGAGACCGACGCGCGAATCGCGGCGGGTGTGGTGCCGACCGAGGGGGATTACTTCCGGCAGACTTCCGCCGGGATGCAGGCCGTGCTGCTGTGCGACGAAGCCATGAAACTCATTCTCCGGGTCCTCGGCGGCAACGGATTGCGCGAGGGCACGGACTTCGAGCGCCGGTATCGCGATTTTCAGGCGATGCCCCTGCACATCAACGGGCACGTCGATCGCATAACGGAGCAGCTCGGACGAATCGCGCTCGGACTGAAATCGCAGAATCCCTTCTAGCCACGGGATCGATAGTCAGGGAAAATTCGATGAACGAAAATCCTCCTAGGACCGACAAAGAAGGCGCTGCGCGTGAAGCGCGCAAGCTCCTGCGCCATTGCGATCGCGCCGTGCTTGCCACGCTATTTTCAGGAGCACCTTACACGTCGCTGGTCCTTGCGGTCGCGGACCTCGACGGCACTCCGATTCTGCTCCAGTCCGATCTGGCGCAGGGAACTCGCAATCTTAAGGCTGATCCGCGCGCCTCGCTGATGGTCTCGGCGGGAGAGAACAAGCAGAACCCGCTCGATT
Organism: Binataceae bacterium (SeqCode); assembly: GCA_046704965.1. Lineage (GTDB taxonomy): Bacteria > Desulfobacterota > Binatia > Binatales > Binataceae > DTIX01. The sequence continues at coordinate 1,856 of JBJKQX010000534.1, read as the reverse complement.
CGCCGCGCCTGACTTTGCTCGGGAGCGTAGAGGTGACCAGCGACCCGCGCCATCGCCGACGCTATCTGGCGCGTCAGCCGCAAACCGCTCTCTACGCAGATTTTGGCGATTTTCACTTTTACCGAATGGCTATCGAACGGGCGCATCTTGTCAGCGGCTTCGGCAAGGTCGCCTGGTTCAAGGCCGGGGACCTGTTGATAACGGATGGTGCGCGCGCACTGGCCGGAGTCGAAATGGCGCTGGCTGAGTGGATGAATCGCGACCAGCGCGCCGAGCTTGACCTGTGCGCCAATCGTCTCGCCGGGCTGAGCGGCACGGGATGGCAGGCAACCGGTATCGACCCCGACGGTATCGACTTGCGACGCGCCGATGATACCGCGCGTCTCGTCTTCGCCGCGCCCGCGTCCGGAGAGGAGGAATTTCGCGCCGCCTTTGCCGATCTGGTCGCCACAGCCCATCGTACCGGCGCGGATTGAGAACCTCTTGCCGAGGCTCGAAGGGAGAGCCTCGTTTCATCCTTCGGCTTGCCGTCGTCTTCCGGCGGTTAACGGCAACGTGCCGGGACCCGGCCGCGGTAAACGGCGCGAAGGTTGTGTCATGTGTCGGATCGGGGCGGCGATCGACGCGAGCCGGCGCGTGTTTCGGATTTACGCCGGTTCTTTCTAACCTGCTCGAAGTTGAATAATGTTCGGATGGGGCCCGTTACGAATATCCGGCGGGCGAGTCTATATTGTGGCAGAGAAAATGATAACAGAAGTGGAAATCACCCCGGTCCGCCCCAACCATCGCTTCGACGAGGCAAGTCTGGAACGCTACCTGAGCGAGCAGATGAAGGACTTTCGCGGACCACTCAAAGTGGGACAATTCGTCAGCGGACAGTCCAACCCGACATTCCTGCTCGAGACGGCGGACGCGCGTTACGTGATGCGCAAGAAGCCGCCCGGCACGCTGCTTCAGTCGGCGCATCAGGTCGAACGCGAATATCGCGTCATAACCGCGCTCGGCCCCACCGGATTCCCGGTACCGCGCACTCATCTGCTGTGCGAGGACACCAGCGTAATCGGCACCGCATTCTTCGTCATGGACTATGTCGAAGGACGGATCTTCGTCGACCCGACCATGCCCGACTCTAATCCTGAGGAGCGTGCCGCGGTCTACGATTCGATGAACGAAACGATGGCGCGTCTGCATCAGATTGACTACAACGCCGTCGGACTTGGCAGTTACGGACGACCGACCGGATACGTCTCAAGGCAGGTGGCACGTTTCACCAAGCAGTATCGCGACGCGGGGATGGATCCGATTCCGGAGATGGAACAGCTTATCGAGTGGCTGCCCGCGCATATCCCGACCCAGGACGAGTCGGCGATCGCGCACGGCGACTTCCGTCTCGGCAACCTGATCGTGCATCCGCGCGAGCCGCGCGTCGTGGCAGTGCTGGATTGGGAGTTGTCGACGCTCGGCCATCCGCTTGGCGACCTCGCCTGGAACTGTCTCGGCTACCATTACCCGCCCGAGTTGGCCGACAACAACAGCCTCGCGCGTACGGACCTCGCCGCGATGGGAATCCCGAGCGAAGAGGAATACGTGGCGGCTTACTGTCGGCGCACCGGGCGCAAGGACCCGGGCAATTACCTGTTCTTCGTCGCGTTCGCGTTCTTCCGTTCCGCGTCGATTCTGCAGGGAATCGCGATGCGGGCGAAGCTCGGAAACGCGAGCGGGCCCGACGCCGCGGAGCACGGGCAGCGGGCCAGCACCAGCGCGAAGATCGGATGGGAGATTGCGCAGCAGGTCAGATGATTCCCGCCGTTGCTGAACGCTTCGACATACCGAGCGTTCAGCTTGCCGAAAGGCCC
>JBJKQX010000533.1:0-9145 GCA_046704965.1 Binataceae bacterium (SeqCode) | reverse complement strand
TTGGAAAATTGCGTTGTGCTCGCTGTCAACTGGAAGCAGCCGAACGCCGTGCTCGCGAACCGCGCGTGTCACCAGCTCGCCCGCGATAACCAGTACCTCCTTGTTCGCGAAGGCGATATCCTTACCCGATCTGATTGCGGCGAGCGTAGGCCTAAGGCCTAGCGCGCCGACCATCGCGGACATCACCAGTTCGCTTTCGGGATGGGTCGCGACGGCAATCGCACCGTCGAGTCCATGCGTTATCTCGACCCGGTTCGGACCGAGACGCTCCTTCAAGTCGGCGGCAAGCGCCGGCGTCGCGACGGAGACCAGTTCCGGCTTGAAGCGCCTGACCTGCTCGACGAGCAGGTCGAGGTTTCGCCCGGCGGCCATCGCGCGCACGCGAAAGCGACCCGGCGAGCGGGCGACCACATCGAGGGTGGTGACGCCAACTGAACCCGTCGAGCCGAGAATGGAAATTGCCTTCATCAAAACTACTCTAAAGTGACCTGAGCCAGGGGTTCCGCCGTCTCGCGCAGCCGTTTGCGAAAACGTCCCAGCGCCATCAGCGGAAAATAATGCGCGTACATGTAGTAACGGAGATAGAAGTGGTTGGGAAAGCCGCCGCCGGTAAATTCGAGTTCATCCCACGCGCCGCCTTCATTCTGGCGCTCGACCAGCCATCTGACGCCGCGCATCACGTGCTCGGAAAGCCCGTTCTCGCCCGCCAGCAGACCCATCAGCGCCCACGCAGTCTGGGACGAGGTGCTGGGGCCGCGGCCATGCCATGCCGGGTCCTTGTCGCTCAGCGGGCTTTCGCCCCATCCGCCGTCCTCGTTCTGATGAGCCTTGAGCCACGCCACCGCACGCTTGATCCACGTCTCTTCAAGGCTGACCCCGATAGCCCGCAATCCCATCAGCGCCGACCACGTGCCGTAAACGTAATTCACGCCCCATCGACCCCACCATCCGCCGTCGGGTGACTGGTTGCGCTTGAGCCAGCTTATCGCCCGGCGCGCGACCGGATGGTCCGCGCGGTAACCAACTGCCGCCATCATCTCAAGTGCGCGTCCGGTCAGGTCGGGGCAGGAAGGATCGATAACGGCTTCGACGTCGGCCAACGGAATCTGGTTGAGCCACTTCTTGTTGCTGTCGGCATCGAAGGCGGCGAAACCGCCGTCCGAGGACTGCATCCCCATCACCCAGTTGGCTCCCGCGCGAATCGACCGTTCCATGGCCTCGGCGTCGTCGAAGCGGGTGCGCGCCATGACTTCAAGGATTACGGCCGAGTCGTCCACGTCGGGATAGGTGTCGTTGTAGAACTCGAATGCCCATCCACCGGGTTCCAGATCCGGCCGCTTCACGGACCAGTCGCCGCGTTTGAAGATCTGATTATCGATGAACCATCTGGCGGTTCGAACAAGCGCCGGATGGTCCGCAGGCAGGCCCGAATCGAGCAGCGCCTTGGCCGCCAGCGCGGTGTCCCAGTTGGGCGAAACGCACGGCATGTACATCGCCCGGTCGCCCATCTCCCATATCAGTTCACGCGAGGCATCAAGGGCTTTTTTGATAACCGGATGGTCGTTGCGATAGCCCAGCCCCTTGAGCGCCATAGCGCTCAGCAGGTAACAGGGCTCAATTCCGCCCCACGAACCGTTGGCCTCTTGGCGTTCGAGAATCCAGTTCTCGGCAACCCGCATCGCACGGGCTCGCAGCGATTTGGAATGAAAACGATTGTAGACGCGCAACAGCCTGTCGACGCCGTTGAACATGCTGCGCATAGAGAACAGGCCCGCGCCTTGCGGCTGCTTGAAGCGGGTAAAATGGGGAGGCTGGATGTAGAGTTCGAGGACTCCGTTTCGGAAATCGACCGGTACGACCGGCTGTGCGACCTGAAGCAGCATCAGGGCAAACGCGGTTCCGCGTGCCCACGACGCAAGCTCGTACATGTTGAAGAAGAACCAGTTCGGGAAAAGCGCGACCTCAACCGGCACCGCGGCAGTCGCTTTCCACGGCACCTGTCCCATCGCAGCCAGGTAAAAGCGCGCTAGCGTGCCGCATCGCGCGATTCCACCGCGCGAGAGAATCCAGCGGCGCGCCTGCATGATTTCCTCGTCGCCCGGGCGCATCCCGCAGAGCTTCAGCGCGAAGTAGGTCTCGATGGTGCTCGACAGGTAACCCTCGCCACCGGCGTAAAGTGCCCAGCTTCCGTCGCCCTGCTGCGTGTCGAGCAGGAATTTTTTCAGGCGTCCTTCGAGCTCGCGATCTACCGCCTCCATGAAATGCATGAAGATGATGTACTCGGCATTCATCTCGGCGTTGGCTTCGAGCGCCGCGTGCCAATATCCCTTGGGGTGCTGCTGGTCAAGCATTGAACGCTGCGCGCGATCGATCGTGAAATCGACCTTGGCCACGAACTCATTGCGCGAGAGGTCGGCCGATCCTGTCTCGCTGCTTTCCAGCCGCTGAAGCGCTTCATTCATAGGCATAGGTCTCGGTGGTTGTCAGATGGTTCCCTCTGCCAAAGACGTTTATGGAATCACCGCGCACTTGAGCACCTCACCGCGCTCAAGCATCGAGAAGACTTCGCCCAGTTCGCCGAGCCGCCGATGCGCATTGATAATCGCTCCGGCTCCAAGCCGCCCCGATTTGAGAATCTCAAAAGCGCCTCTCACGTCGCACGGTCTGAAGTGAAACGGCGCAAGCAATGTCAGGTTGTCGTAATGCATCCGGCGCGTATCGACACGCAGTGCGGTACCGACCGGGCATCCGCCGAAAAACACGACGCGCCCTCCACGGCGCACGCGGCCCAGCGCATCCTGCCATCCGTCAACCTGTCCCGTGCATTCAATTACGAGGTCGGGTCCGAAGCCTCCGTTCAGTGCCGCGACGGCGGCTTCAGGGTCTTCGCCGCGCACGTCGATCACATGGTCGGCGCCGAGCTTTCCGGCCCACTCAAGCCGCTGCGCTCCGCGTCCCGCGATAGCTATCTCGCGCACTCCGCGCGCCCTGAGAGCGAGCATGTGCAAAAGTCCGAAAGGACCGGCACCAACGATAAGAACGCTCTCGCCCGGCTCGGGCCGTGACATCTCATGGGCGTGGACCACGCATGAAAGCGGCTCCAGCAGAGCAGCTTCCTCGAACGCCAGATGGGCTGGTTTGAGAAAGGTGTTTCTGGCGACCACATGCGCCGGCACCAGCAGATAATCGGCGTAGGCACCCATGACCATCCGTTCCATGGTCTGGGCACAGAGATTTTCTTGCCGGTGCTCGCAATAAAAACAGGCTCCGCAGGGCGCGGTTGGCGCGGCCATTATCGCGTCGCCCGGTTTGAAGCCGGTCACACTGGCCCCTACCTCGGCGACCACGCCAGCGAATTCATGCCCGAACGGAGTGGGCAGCTTCCACATCGGATGCCCGCGCCGATAGGTCTTCAAATCGGTGCCGCAACTGAGAGCGCAGGCAACGCGGATAAGCATCTCACCGCGCCCCGGACGCGGAGGCTCGAAGTCACGGATTTCGAGACGACCGGGCGATACCAGGACGGCCTGACGCGCGTGCGATCCGACCGAAACCGAATTGGCAAAACCGGCACTCACAGTCTTCGCTCCACCACGAAAACGGCCACGGCGCGAAGCGGTTCAGCACGCTCCCCGAGATCGGAAAGCGCCTCAAGCGCCTGTCTTTTCAGTTCGTGCGCAAGGTTGTGCGAAGCTTCCAGACCGAGCAGACCCGGGTAGGTGTTCTTGCCGTGCGCCTGGTCCTTGCCCGTGCGCTTGCCCATCTGTTCGGTGGAGACCTCGACGTCGAGCAGGTCGTCTACCACCTGGAAACACAGTCCTATAGCCTTCGCATAGACGGTCAGCGCATCAAGCTCGGCGTCGGTCGCCCCGCCCAGACGCGCTCCGCCACGAACCGAGGCCAGAAACAGCGCGCCTGTCTTGCGGCCGTGGAGATGCTCAAGCTCCCGAATGTCCATCGTGCGACCTTCGCCGAGCAGATCGATCACCTGGCCCGCCACCATCCCGCGCGAGCCGGCAGCCTGGGCCAGTTCCGCCACGGTCTCGAGCACGAGTTCCGGGGAGCGCGCGCCAAGCGGTGAGCGCGCGAGCACGCCGAAGGCGTCGGTCAGCAACGCGTCACCGGCAAGGGTCGCGACGGCCTCGCCGTAAACCTTGTGATTGGTGGGACGCCCGCGGCGCAGGTCGTCGTCGTCCATGCATGGAAGGTCGTCGTGGATGAGCGAGTAAGTGTGGATCATTTCGAGCGCGCACGCGAAATCGAGCGCGTCGCTCAGCGATCCGCCGACCGCCTCACATGAAGCAAGCGCAAGGATCGGGCGCAGTCGTTTGCCGCCGTCGAGCAGGCTGTATCGCATCGCCTCGTGCAGCCGCGATGCCGGTTCCTCCGACGCGGGCACCACAGCCGCGAGCGAGCGCTCGATGAGCGACGCGCGTTCCTTCAAGTAGCGGTCGAGTTCAAACACGTCGGATCCCCTCCGGCCCGGCGCTCGATTCGAATTCCCCAGCGACGATTTTTCGGGCTCGGGAACATTCCGTCGGCATTCGGACGCCGGTTCTCATCCCAGGTCACGGGCTCTCAGGACAGATAGTGACGCACCATCCGCCAGGAATCCTTGAGATTCTTCCCGAAGTCGAGCGCGACGGTTCCTTCGAACCCTGAATGCAGCTTGCAGTCGCGGCATCGGAAGTCCTGCTTGGTCCGGTAGAACTCCCAGTCGGTCGCTTCGTGAAGCTCCTTGAACGTCTTGTAGTGACCGTTGGTAATCAGATAGCAGGGGCCTTTCCATCCCTGCGGATTACGCGTGACCGTGGTCCAGGGGCTGCAGGTGAGGTCGCGGTCACCGCTCAGATAATCGAGGTAAATGGGGGTATTGATGATCTTATAGTGGTCGGCCAGTTCGCGCAGGCGTTTGAACTTGTACGGCATCTCGCCCTTGGTGAGATAGATGTCGTCGTTGACAAGCACCTGGTAGTGATAACCGGGCGTGACCAGCATCCCGTCCACGCCGAGACTCGCGAGCATCTTGATAAGCCCCTCGATCTCATCGGCCGTGGTTTCGCGAAATATCGTGGTGTTGGTCTGAACCCGGTAGCCCTTTTCCTTGAGCATCTTGATCATCTTGACGCAGGTGTCGAACACGCCCTGCTTGTCGACGACGCGATCATGGGTTTCGCGCATCCCGTCGAGATGGATGTTGAAACTCAGGTACGGGCTGGGCGCCACCTGGCGCACGAAGCGTTCCAGAAGGATAGCGTTGGTGCAGACCTGCACGTGGCGCTTCTGTTCCATGAGTCCATGAACAAGCGGAACGATATGCTTGTACATGAGCGGCTCGCCGCCGCACACGGAGACGATCGGCGCACCGCATTCCTCGGCCGAGCCGAGAGCCTCCTCAAGAAGCATCATGTCGCGAATCGTATCCTTGTACTCGACAATCCGGCCGCATCCGATACACGCGAGGTTGCACGCATGGAGCGGCTCGAGCATCAGGACCAGCGGAAAGTACTGGTCCCCGGCGTTGCGGCGCTGGCGCATATAGCGACCCAGGTCCATCATCAGTTTAAGCGGCATACGCATAGGCGTTTGGAACTCCCTTTACTTTGCGGCGATTTCTCAACTATCGGACTTACCGGCGCCGACGTCCTCCCTGTGGCTCTTGTCTCGAAACAGCCACTTATCGACCATCGAGACGGCAGCCGTCGGGTCTATCGTGCCACCGGGCATGAATAGAAATTCGATCATCAGACCGTTAAGGGCCGACAGGATGAAACCTGCGGCGCTTTCGGCTGTAAAGCTGCCGGAACAGAGCCCGCGCTCCTGGGCGCGGAGAATTAGCTCGACTAACATGTCCCGGTAACCACTGTAGAGCCTCATGATCTGCTCGCCGAGTCCTTCGGAGAGCCGCTGTTCACGAAGCATCTGGGCAAGAAAGAACCGCACCGAGTTGGCGTGGTCGTGCACGAACAGGAGGTAAAACTCGACCAGCTTCAGAATCTGCTCGCGCTCATCGAGCATCCGCGATTCTTCGGCGAAATCGATGAAATACGGCTCCAGCAGACGATTCAAAACCGCAAGGAACAGTTCCTCTTTGGTCTTGAAATGCCAGAAGATCAGAGCCTTGCTGACGCGCGCCTCGCGCGCGACTTCGGACATAGAAGTCTCGTGGAACCCGCGATTGGCGAACAACCGGGTCGCGGCTTTGAGGATCTCGTCGCGCGAGTCCTGCGACTGCTGTCCGTGAGTTTCCGTAGCGGATGCCTTGGCTTGAGATGCTACCATGCTATGGAAAATCGGTTTGCGGCCCGACGGGTGCACACTCACCTTCCACCACTACCACACTTCAACGAATTCCACGCGGGCGGTCTGCTATAAACCGTCCTAATCAACATCGGCACCGGCAAGCAGCCTAACCTGTCGGTCAATGTTACTTTATTGTGACGAGACGGAAAGTCAATAGATTGTCCGGATGGGGCGACGCGACGTCTCTCAGGCTCGAATTCTATAGCATGAGGTGCTTCGCGGCGAGTATTGCACCGGGGATGATTTTATCGCTCTATTTCGACTTCAATTCCGCCACGTGCGGATGACTCTCGTGCGGCCAGGATGACCCGCAGCGCCGTAACCGCCTCGGTCAGATTCCGAACCGCCTCGGGCGCGTCGGGACCGGCGGAGGCTGCGCGTTCGAACTCCGCGGCGACGGCGCCGAACCATGCCGCATGGTATGAATCATCAGGGGCGTCGCTGACCGAGCGGTCCTCGCTCGTCCCACCGCGTTCGGTGAAGATTACGCGCTCGCCTTCAATCTCCAAAGCGCCGAACTCGCCATAGAGCGAATCCGACGTGCGCCTGACCGGCGATCGCCATGACATGTGCGAGCGCCCAAGCCGTCCGCGCGAAAACCTGAACCGGAGGTCGGCCACGTCTTCGACCTCGCCGCCCGCACTCATGCCGAGATGAGCCGACACAGCGATCGGTGCCTCCCCGCCCATCAGCGCCTGCATCAGGTACGAGACATGCCATCCGTGGTCAACCAGGATTCCTCCGCCCAGCGTCGTGGCCGCGCGCCAGCTCTTGCCGCCGCCGGCTGGCTCGACCCTGAGCCGATCGATCGTTACCAGGCCAAGCTCGCCGAGCCTGCCCGACCCGATCAGGTCGAGCGCGAGCCGATAGGCCGGCGAATGCTTCCAGTTGTGCACGCACATCAGAACCCGCGACGCTCTTTGGGCAAGGCGCGTCAGCTCCTCGAACTCGGCGAGGTCAAGCGTCAGGGGCTTTTCGCACAGGACGTGCGCACCGGCTTCGAGCGCGGCACGGATTGCGGCGCCGTGAAGAGCGGGCGGACTGGCAACGTCAACGAAATCCGGCGACTCGCCGGACAGCATCAATTCGAGGTCGTCGTAAACGCGAACGTTGCCCATCAGCCGGAGCGCCAGTTGGCGCCGCTCGGCGACCGGGTCATGGATCGCAACGTTGCTTACGTCGGGGCGCGAGAGCCATCCAGGAAGATGACCCCGCGCCGCGACTTCGCCAAAGCCTGAGATTACGCCGCGCAGCTTCACATCCAGGCGCGGGCCAACTCCTCGAGTTCGCTTTCCCACTTGTCCGGGGCGAGCGTGGGAGGAAACAGGATCACTCGATGGGCTCCGGCCCGCTCGTACTCGCGCGCCGCAGCGTGCGTATCCTTGCCGCCGACCGGCGCAAACACGGAAATCTCTATCGATTTGAAATCGCGATCTGCCTCGTCGCAAAGCTTTTTGAGAGTCTGCAACTGCTCGGCGAGTTCTGCGGGAGTGAGCGAGAGCGGGCCCCATCCGTCGCCGATAGCAACCGTGTTCTTAATCGCTCGCTCGCCGCCCGCTCCGATGACTACCGGAGGATGCGGCTTCTGATGAGGCTTCGGGTAACTTCTGACCGGCGGGAACTTGACGAACTCGCCCTCAAAGCTCGGCTCCTCTTTGGTCCAGAGTTCCTTCATGGCGCGGACGTATTCGCGCGTCATCGGCCATCGACGGCGGAAATTCACGCCCATTATCTCGCTCTCGTCCTTGAGCCATCCGGCCCCGATTCCGAAGATAAATCGCCCGCCCGAGTAATGGTCGATAGTCGCGACTTCCTTGGCAAGAAGGATCGGGTCGCGTTCGGGGACAAGGCATATACCCGTGCCGAGCTTTATTTTGCTGGTCGCGGCGGCGGCCAGCGCGAGCGCGACGAACGGATCAACCATGTGCGAGTAAACGTCGGGAATTACACCGTCGCTGCTTGCCGGATACGGCGTCTCGTGATGGACGGGAATTATCGGATGCTCCGGGACCAGCAGCCAATCGAATCCCAGTTGCTCGCACTTGCGGGCAACCGAGGCGGGGTCGGCGGTGTATTCGGCGATAAAGGCGAGGATTCCAGTCTTCATGTGCGGCGTCTCCCTGTCGTTGTTTGAATGGCGAGAACGAGAGACTGTTCTTTAGCGCGAACTTCCGCTATTCGCCAAGCCGCCGCACCCTGCCTCGCGCGTCACCAGCCGAAGAACTCGGCGGCGTAGACAAAGCTCCCCACGCCGGCCGCGCGCGCCGCCTGCTCGTCGATTTCCTGATCCCCCACCATCGTGGAAGTCTCAAGGTCGACGCCGTACATCGAGGCCAGTTCCCTGATCATCCCGCCCCGAGGCTTTCGACATTCGCATCGGTCGGCGTCGTCGTGCGGACACACCATCCATCCGGTGAGAATATGACCCAGTTTTTCGTCGAGTGTCGCAAGAGCCGCTTCGACCTTGTCTTCGGTGAGCCGCCCACGCTTGATACCGGCCTGATTGGTCACGACAAAAATAAGATGGTCGCGCATCGGGCGGAGCTTGTCTGCGACATTGGGAAGAAGCCTGACCACGATATTGCCGCGCTCGTCGAGCGGAAGCTGTCGGGTCTCGTCCCTCTCGACGAGTGTGCCCGCGAGATCGCAGAACAGAGCCTGGTTTCCGGTCGGATCAGCCATCGCTACTCCCCCTTATTCCGCCTCAATGCCCGTTGCGCCAGTCAACATGGTCGCGCACGTGCGAGAACACTTCATCCAGGATGGCGGCGCCCGCCTCGGCCTGTTGCTCGGTAATCACGAGCGGCGGATTTATTCGCATGCGCGGGAAGTAGCTCATCGA
>JBJKQX010000532.1:0-2922 GCA_046704965.1 Binataceae bacterium (SeqCode) | reverse complement strand
CCTTACCGCTGAGCATGTACTCCCTGAGTTGCATGGCCGTGACCTCGGCTTGCTCACCTCTTTTACAGGTGAACTCCGGCGACATGTCTTCGAACGATCGCATATTGATGTCGTGCACATAGCAAGGGGAACGGTCGATGCTGACGGGCCGGATATTGGCTTGATAATCCTACCAGCGCAGAAGCTGGGTAATCTAAAGGCTGAAAAGGTCTTCTTTAATCTCGACAAGCGAAAGGATCGGTTTAGCGAGTCCTTTATTCCGAACGACAGAGGGTTTTGGTTCACCGCCGGTGTTATCGGCGAGACAAAGACTAATCTTCCTCCGCAAGGCAACTTCGCGAGAATCACAGGCTACCAAGGCCTCTGCGGCAGAACAACCGCACCCCGCGAGTACGAAGCATCAGGCTTTGACTATTTCGAAGTCCACATCGATTACGAACCGCATAATCCGGAATTGCCGTTCAGCTTCGGGGGGAACAGTGGGGGTGGGCTGTGGCAAGTTCCGATGGTGAAACACGGGGACGGAACCATCCAACCGGAAGAATACGTCTTATCCGGCGTCGTGTTCTATCAGACGCCGGTCGAAAAAGGTGTGCGAATTCTTCGATGCCATGGTAGGCGGACGATATATGAGATCGTGCTCAAGCACTTGGCGGATCGACAGGACTCCTAACCCTAAGTGGAATCGACGCGCCGAAAGCGGCGGACCACCTTAACGAGCCGTGGCGCCGCGCGGCTCACTATCACGTTAAAGCGGCACCTTAATAAGCCAGGAGTGCCCATTTTTGCCCCGGACGGGGAGCCGTTTAGGGCTCGAACTCTTTGCCAAGTCAATGTCGCGAAGATTGAGGCATTAACCGATAGGTGTGAAAATGCCCTTCAAATCCGAGAGCCGGTTTCAACGATTGTAGGGAGGAGCCATGGCTGACTACGCACTTCGCTTATTTTCGCCCCATGATGTCTACGACGCCCCCGAGGGCGCTGGCCAGAGTTGGAACAGCTTCGGGACGCGCTTTCTCGCCCAGGGGGATTCCTGGTTTTCCATAGGCGCGATGCCGCCCTGGGCCACTTCGAACATCCTGCAGCAATTGCAGTTCGGCGTCGAAGCGTGCGCGATCAACTGCGCCTACCCCGGCCGCGAGCTGGCCCATATGGTCGAGTGGAAACGGGACACGGGCTTCTCCCGTTTGCTCGCGGGGAATCTCGCATACAAATGGAACGCGATTCTGCTCTCCGGCGGCGGCAACGACCTGATCGCGGCGGCGGGCGTGCTGCCGCGCGATGCGAACAGAAAGCCGGTCCCGCAGAAGTCCAGGCTATTCCTGAGACCCGACGAATGGGGGCCGCCCGAACAGGGCGCAGGCCGGTACCTGAGCAAGGCCGGCTGGAACACCTTCGCCTCGCACCTGGCACCGCAGTTCGACGAGGTGATCGCGTTACGGGACAGCGGCGTCAATCGCGGCGTGCCGCTGTTCTGCCACAATTACGCCTACCCGATGCCGCGCAATGCGCCGGCCTCGGAACTGTTCCACATGGGGCCCTGGCTCCATCCGGCTGTCGTCGCCTACGGAATCCCGGCGCGCGACTGGCTGGCCGTCGCGACGGAATTGATCGACCGGCTCGCCGCACTGTTGCGCGACATCATCGGCGGACTCAACAGCCCCGACGACCGGCAGGTCCGTCTGATCGAAACGCAGCAGGCGCTGATTCCGGCACAGCCCGGTACCAGCGGGCCGAGCAACGATTGGGAAAACGAAATCCACCCGACTCCGGGCGGCTATCGCAAGCTCGCCGCGCTATGGCGGCCGCTGGTCGAAGCGCATATTTCCAAGGGAACCTCTTAACATGCCCCGTTACCCGGTATGGCCTCGATAGCGTTCCCTCTAATGTGGGGGATATACAAGGGGGCGTCGCCCCCTTGTTCAGACCTTTCCTGAGCATCGGACCAAGCGCGACCCGGCCTACGGTCGCGGACCGCAGGAGGACGTGATTCAGATCGGCAATTTCGTGCGGTTCGTGCGTCAAGCGGCGCGGCTGCGCCCGCCTACTCCGACTTCTTGACGCGCTCGTCCTGATCCTCGAACCAGAGTGCGTTGAGGATCGCCAGCAGCACCGCGAAGCCCAGTCCCAATACCCAGGTGAAATACCACATGATTCCTCCGCATCCAGTTCAATAGAGCGACTTGCTGTTGTTCACGACGTACTCGCGGGTCACCTTGCCGGACATCACGTAATAGGACCAGCTCGTATAGGCAAGTACGATCGGCGTGAATATGACCGCGACCCAGAACATGACCGTGAGCGTGTGGTAGCTCGAACACGCATCCCATGCGGTCAGGCTCGCAGCCGGCGTTGTCGACGAGGGCAGGACGAACGGGAACAGCGCGATGCCTGCGGTGAGGATCACGCTGAGGCAGGACACCGAGGATGAGATGAAGGCGAGCAGCGTGCGCCGCCCGAGCAGGATCACGCCGAGCGCGCCGAGGCAGCCGAGCGTGGGGACCAGCCACAGCAGTGGCAGTTTGTCGTAATTCGCGAACCACGCGCCCTGCTCGCGCACCACCACTTTCATCATCGGGCTGAGCACGCCGCCCGCGTCGCCCATCGACTTGATCACGAAGCCGTCGATGCGCGATACCCAGAACCCGGCGAGGCAGAACGTCACCAGCATTACCACGGCGAGCACGCGCGCCGCCTTGAGCGCGCGCGCCTGCAGCTCGCCCTCGGTACGGTGCGCGAGGAAGGTCGCGCCCTGCATCGTCAGCAGCGAAAGGCTCACCACGCCGAACAGCAGCGCCATCGGATTGAGCAGCGCCCAGAAAGAGCCGGTGTAGTAGGAGCGCATGGTGTCGTCGAAATGAAACGGCACGCCCTGGAACAGGTTGCCGAAGGCGACGCCGAACACCAATGCCGGCACCGCGC
>JBJKQX010000531.1:0-8959 GCA_046704965.1 Binataceae bacterium (SeqCode) | reverse complement strand
GTATCGGGCCGCGCGAACTTGGCTTCTCCCTGATTTACGACGTCTGCCACAACATCGCGAAGTTCGAGGAGCATACCGTCGGCGGCGAGAAACGCCGGCTCTGCGTCCATCGCAAGGGCGCGACGCGGGCCTTCGGCCCGGGGCGTCGGGAACTGCCCGAGAGTATGCGCAAGCTGGGGCAGCCGGTGCTCATACCGGGCGACATGGGACGCTATTCGTTCGTACTCACGGGGCTTCCCGCGGCGATGAGCGAGACGTTCGGTTCCTCATGCCACGGAGCGGGCAGAGTAAAGAGTCGGACGCAGGCTAAGAAGGAAGCGCGCGGGCGCGACCTTTACGCCGAACTGCGCGAGTTGGGAGTAACGGTGCGAGCGCGCAGCCGCGGCGGAATAGCCGAGGAAATGCCTGCCGCCTACAAGGACGTGGCTGAAGTCGTCGCGGTTATGGAAGACGCTGGCGTTACGCAGAGGGTGGCACGGCTCAAGCCGTTCGCCGTCATCAAGGGATAGGCGCGGCGCTTCTGTCACAAAAGGGGTCATGATGGATGGCTCCATCGGAGTCATTCCACGCGGCCATTCTGACTGCCTGGGACGGCTTCGCTCAAGGCGGGTCTCGGGTGACGTGGCAAGCCTATTGCACAATCAGGTCAACGGAAGATATCCGCGTCCTTCGCGGGGGCGGATAATACTGTCGCGAGGACGCATAAACGGAGTTCTCCGATGGCGACTTACGTGATGCTCACCCGCTTGTCGCCCGAAGCGGTCGCGCGACCGGAGCGGGTTGTCGATCTGAATCAGCAGGTGGTTGACCGGATAAAGAAGGACTGCCCCGCGGTCAAGTGGCTGGCCAATTACGCGGTGCTCGGCCCGACTGACTATCTGGACGTCTTCGAAGCGCCGGACCCGGAAACCGCAACAAAAGTAGCACTCATCGTGCGATCCTTCGGGCACGCCACAACCGAAACGTGGATAGCCACACCGTGGGAGAGGTTCGAGGAACTGGCAAAAGTCATCAAATAGCCGATCAGGGTCGGAAGCCGGGAAAAAACGGGTGGGATGCGCCTTCGCAGGTGAGGCGGCGGTGCTCAACATGAATACCGAAACGGAGCGATCGCAGGCCAGAGAAGCAATAGTCAGACAGGTCCGTTCGGCATTGGAGTTCGAACCTCGCATAAACCTGCATCGCGACCCGCTCAGGATCGACTATCTCGACGACGACACGGTTCTGCTCGAGGGTGAGGTTGCAAGCCTCGCAGCCAAGAGGCTTGCGCTGGAGCGGGCCGCTGCCGTCCCCGGTCCGAAGGGTATTGTCGACCGCCTGAAGGTGGCCGCGGCGCGACGGATGGGTGACGGGGCCATCCGCGACGCTGTGTGTCGCGCCGTCGTTGGCGAACCGGCGCTATCCGAAAGTGCCGTGATTCTCGGCGACGGCAGAGCGTCAAGGATCGCACGTGAGCCGGCCGAGGGCTCGCCCGACGTTATAGAAATTGCGGTCGAGGGTGGAGTTGTGACGCTCAACGGGCGCCTGGACAGTCTTGCTCGAAAGCGCCTGGTCGGCCTACTTGCATGGTGGGTGCCGGGGACGCAGGATGTCGTCAACGGAGTCGAAGTGTCGCCGGCTCAGGAAGATGACGACTACGAGATAACCGATGCGATTCGACAAGTGCTCGAAAAGGACAAACTTGTCGATGCGGGCAATCTGCGGGTCGGCACTCGCGGTGCCGTGGTGACGCTTGAGGGGTTCGCGGTCAGCGAAAGGCAAAAAGAGATGGTGGAAGCGGACGCCTGGTACGTGTTCGGCGTCAACGAAGTAATCAACAGGATAGAAGTACGTAGCTAACGGGCATTATTTGACGCCCGGCAAACCGGTTTGACCGGGTGGTCATAAAGTCATGTTCAGAACAGAGAAGGGCGTACTCGCCGTCATAAAAGTCGCCGACATCGACATCGCGATCGACTATTCATGGGGAATCATTTTCCTGCTCGTCCTTTTTGTTCTGGCGGCCGGATATTTCCCCGAAGTCATACCCGGATACACCTGGGTCGAATATTGGGCGGTCGGACTGGTCGCGACGTTGTTGTTCTTTGCCTCGGTGGTCGTTCACGAGTTTTCGCACGCGATTATGTCGAACAGGTTCGGCCACAAGGTCAGCCGGATAACCCTTTTCATATTCGGCGGCATGGCCCATCTCTCGGGCGAACCCGCGACCGCGAATGAAGAGTTTCAGATAGCCGTCGTGGGACCGCTGACCAGTTTCGTTCTGGGCGGCTTCTTTTTGGCGATTCCATACGTGTTCGGGCTTCACGCGTGGCCGCTCTGGGCCGAGACGTTCACCTATCTCGGGATAATCAATATCGCTCTCGGCGTGTTCAATCTTCTGCCTGGATTTCCGCTCGACGGCGGCAGGATAGCGCGCGCCATCTTCTGGTGGAGATCGGGTGACCTGACCGAGGCAACCGCACGCGCGGGCCGATGGGCGGAAGGTGTCGTATGGGGACTGGTCTTTCTGGGGATCCTGGAGATACTGAGTGGGGCCCTGCTCGGCGGAATCTGGATTATCCTTATCGCGATGTTCCTTCGCAGTGCCAGCGCGGCTTCGGTGCAAAACGTCACCCTTGAGCGTGTGCTGGGCGGGGCGCGGGTGCAGGACATCATGGTGACGCAACCTGAAACCGTGAGTGTCGACGACTCGGTTGAGAATGTGATCGAGGAGCGGTTCATCAAGCTCGGATACGCGGGATTTCCCGTGATGCGCGACGGAGAGGTGGTGGGACTGGTCTCATTCGGGCAGGTTCAGCACTGTCCGAGTGGCGAACGGGCAGAGCGGCAAATCGGAACGCTCATGCGTCCGCTCGACCCCTCGGTCACGATTTCGCCCTCGGCCAGTGTGCTTGACGCGCTTCACAAGATGACCGAGGCGAACACCGGGCGCCTGCTTGTGATGGACGGCAACCGGCTTGCGGGGCTTATCACCCGCTCGGGAGTGGCGCGCTACCTGCAGATAAAGTCGCGTCTCGAATCACCTCAGCAAGTAGGGAATGGGACCGCCGAGGCCTGAGTCGGGTTCTCACAACGCGGGTTATCAGTCAGGGGGGGCGCGGGTTTTCCTCCGATCAGGCAAGTGGTCGGGACGCTCGAAAATTTCCTTCAAGATCTTAAAGTCGGTAAAAGTCCAGTCGGCGGGCCTTTCCTGGTCGTTGGCCAGGGCCTGCTCGGTTTGAACCTTCTTCGCCGCGTGGAGTTTTGGTGAGAGCAAGGGCGGGAATATGTGGGAGGATGTACAATCGCATCAACCGGCCGCGCAGGCGGCCCTCCATTTTCATTTGCTCGGCGACGATAATCTCGACGACCTGAAAAGTATCTTGGATGCCGTCCGCGAACGGCGCGCCGAAGTCGTCGCGGACTGGTACCGTGCTTACGCTCTGCAGTTCGGCGACCACAGGAGCCTCTCCCGCATGGAGTTTGAGCAGCTCTGGGAACCCGTGATCGTGGGTGTCGAGGACTCACTGTTGCGCAGGGACGTAAGTGACTACACGCGAAAACTCTTGCGGCTCGGTGAGGAGCTTGCCGAATCTCATGTGACCCTGCAGGAGCTGATCGCGTCGCTGCATCTGTTCGAAAAAGCGGTGCGTGCGGTGCTTCCGACCGAGTTGGCGTCCGGGGCGAGAATTCACGAGATGTTCGACCGCCTTAACCACGAACGGATGATTCTGCTGGTCGACGCCTACGTGCGTTCGGAGAAGGCTCTCGTCGCGAGCAGACTGGAAGCGCTGGAGCTGGAAGCGGAGCAGCTCGCTCCCTCGCAACGCACGTGCTTTCGAGGTCTGGTTGGAAAGAGCGCTCCGATGAGGCGTCTGTACGGGGAAATCGAGGCGGCAGCCGCGGTTAGAACGCCAGTGATGGTCACGGGCGAGCCCGGAACTGAGACGGAACTCGTTGCCCGCGCCATCCACGAGTCGGGGCCGAGCGCGGACGCGCCCTTCGTTACGCTCGATTGCGCCACGCTCCCCGCTGACCTGATCGACGCGGAGCTGTTTGGCTATCGGCGCGAGGGCTTTAACGGAAACGCCACGCAGTACATGGGACTCGTCCGGTCCGGCGAGGGTGGAACCCTTTTTCTCGGAGAGGTTGTCCAGATCCCGCGACATACGCAGAACCGTCTCCTGCGCCTGCTCCGCGGGGGGACAATCAGCGTGATCGGCTCGACCGACCAAATTGCCGGTAACGTGCGGATTATAGCCTCGACCGCCCACGACCTCGCGGCCGCGACCCGGACTGGACATCTCGATGCCGCGCTCGGTCGCGAGCTTTCGGGCATCGTGATTGCGGTGCCGCCGTTGCGCGAGCGTATTGGAGACCTCCCACTCGTTGCACGGCATTTCGTTGACCTGTTGACCGAAAGATTCGATCGAGCTGCGGCCACGATTTCCGAGGAGGCTCTGGAGGCAATGGTCCGCTATCCGTGGCCCGGCAACGTGCGCGAACTCGAAGCGGTGCTACGGTCGGCACTAATGTCCGCCACCTCGCCAACTATCGACCTCATCGATATTCTGCTGCCGAGCGGGGTCGAGGCGGCCCAGTGCCAGTTGCCCAGCTTCGCCGAAGCCGAACGCGAGTTGCTAATACGCGCACTTAACGCTACCGCGGGGAACAAGTCGAGCGCTGCGCGGATACTGAAAATCTCGCGCAAGAAACTATACGCAAAACTCAGCAAGTATGGCCTTGACGCGGACGGGGAGGCGCATCAAAGCGGCTCGGGTGAGTCCGATTCATAACACTCGCGCTCGCGTACGAATTAACTACCAGCGCGGCGTCACTGAGTATCGCCGCGATCCGGGACAAGCGCACCCGACGCGATCGGTCCTGACACGCGAAGGCAAGCCGCGGCCAATCGCTATGAAGCTTTGGAAGCCTTGTGCGTCGGCATGGCGGCCGCTTCAAGCCATACGCGCTTCAGGTCTTTCGGCAACTGACTCAGCACGTCCCAAGCCTCGCCCTCCTGTCCGGACGGAGCCTTGAGCGCCAGCTGCAGCGCCTTGAATACGGCTTTCACCGCGCGGCTGGCCCTGTCCTCGGGCAGGTCGGCCGTTTCCGAGACGTACCGGACGAAATCCTTCTTGTGGGTGCGTTCGACTTCGCGTCCCGGGCGGTCGAGGCCATGCCAGACTTGCTTCAGTTGCCCCGGCAATTGCGCTCCCAGGTCGTCTGCCTCCTTGGAGGTCAGACGGTTATGTAATTCGCGCAGAACGGCGTCCGTGACTTTTTCCGCCTCTTCTTTGGCGACGCCGAGGCGCAGTTCCACTTCCCTGATGAATTGATCGTATTCCATAAAGGCCTGCGCTTTGCCTGTCTCCGGGCGTCCGACCGAGTTGTGGGACGGGTCGGACGAATATGGATAGTGGATGTATTCCTACCGACAGATCTCGTATGCATGGCCCGTGCCGGCAGCCGGAATCATACGACGCCATAGTTGGTCCAATCGGCAGTGGCTATTGGCGCGAAAGGGCGCAGGCGGGACGTTTCGGAGCGATCGCGCCAAGGCCGTACAGATGCGCGTCGGGTCGCCGGCGCGGATGTCGCATCCGATGACGGATACAGTCAGCGAATGACCTAAACGAACAGTCCGACGTTTTGACGTTTCATCGTATGGAACTGTCAGGGCGCGTATGCGATACGGTGGCTGTATGGCACGTTGCTGGCAAGGATAGAAAAACAGGTGCAGCTATGGATGCGGTTTTTCAGCGAATAGTTAGTGCAGTCGATTTTGATTCGAATTCGATTGCGGCGCTTGATTTCGCCGCGCGGCTGGCGCGCCAGAATCGTGCGCGAATATTCCTGGTGCACGTTATCCCGACGGTGCCGGAAGCGGAAAGTGTGCCGGCCTATGCCGACGTGTATCTGAGCGAGGAGAACCGCCTCGGCGAGCTGAAAGAACTCGGCGCCAAGCATCTGCATGGCGCGAGCCATGAAGTCATCGTGAAAACAGGCGACCCCGCCGTGGGCATACTGCATGCCGCGGACGAGGTGTCCGCCGATCTCATCGTTCTGTCCGCTTATCGATCGACCGGTCGCCCGCACGGATTCATGGGCAGCGTGGCCGCCAGGGTCGCGGGCGAGGCGCGATGCGCGGTGTTGACGGCTCACCCCGGATGGCACGGTGACGTCGATTCGGTGGGTGCCCGAATGACCAGGAATCCCGCCACTATCGATCCTGATGCGACGCTCGCCCAGGCCTATCAGGCAATGACGGTCGGTGGGTTTCGCATGATGCCCGTGGTCAAAAAGAACAAGTTGCTGGGAGTTGTAACCGATCGGGACGTCCGCCGCCGGAGCCAGGAACTCGAAGAGACTTTGGTTGGTGCCGCGATGACCGAAGAGGTTGTTTATGTCGCTCCGGACACTTCGATTCGGCAGGCTGCGCTCACGATGCTCGAGTGCGAAATAGGTGGTATGCCGGTAGTCGAAAACGGACGCCTGGTCGGCGTGATCACAACTACTGACGTACTGAAGGCCATGATTCGCTAAAGCGCATCGCCCTGCCTGCGTTCGATTTGAGCGCCCGCCCGTGACCAACGGGTGCTTCCCTCGGAGGCAGTCGTTTGGGGCACGAGCGCGTGAAGCCTTTCGTTTTGGGCGGCGCCTGCAAGCGTTTTTCCGGCGCGTTGGGGCAGGGCGAACATTCGCGGGTCCCGCCCGCGATACCTGTAGCGTTTGCGAGCGATGCTGTGGTTCCTAGGGAACCATCTTTTCGCCTTTCGATTGCATCCAGCCGTTACATCCGGGTCACGCGCCGTCTTCCGTCGGACGGAAATCGTATTGCTGGGGGCGCGTATTCATTGCAGTGGCGGAAGTACAGTACCGGGAAGGCGCGGTGGCACGTTCGATGCTGATCATTCAGGACGTGAAATCAGCGCAAAGGCGGAACTAAAACCCGCTGCCGGGAATCTCTATCGACGGCGGACAGGGCGAAGCGCCAGCGAGGATTTGTTCAACGCTCGAGGAGGATAGTCCGATGGCACTTCCTGAAGTTTGGTCACCATTTCGCGAACTCGGCAGGTTCCGGCGCAGGTTCGATGACCTGCTCGAAGATCTGGTGGGTGAAAGAGAAACCATTTTTGAAGAGATCGAGCCAGCCCTGATGAAGCCGCGCGTTGAGTCGTTTATCGAAGACGACAAGCTAATCGTTCGAGCCGAAATGCCAGGGGTTGATCCGAAGGATATCGATGTCAGCGTGACGGGTTCGGAGCTTAGGATTCATGGCTCGCGGGAGCAAAAGACGGAGACCAAAAAGCGCGATTTCATTCATCGCGAGATGCGCTATGGGAGCTTCGATCGTGTGATGACCCTTCCGGAAGGCGTCAAGGCCGACGATCTTAAGGCGAGTTACCACGACGGCGTGCTTGAACTGACGGCGCCGGTCCCGAAGGAGCTCGCCCGCAAAGAGGTCAAGGTACACGTCGAAACCCGTGAACCCGGCAAGGTCGAGGCCAAGCAAAGTCCGAAGGCTGCGTAACTGAACGTGCCCGCCAGGCGGCGCCGGTGTCGGTTTTCACTGCGGATAACGGATAGTTTCCGGCGACGCTGTTAACGCTCGCCGCCGGGGTTCCCCCGCTCCGGCGGCGACATCCATCGGGGAGGTCCATCCCAATGAAGGTAGAACGGATAATGACGCGCGACGTTTGCGTGTGTTCCTGTGACGACTCACTCAACGTCGCAGCGCAGAAGATGTGGGAAAACGATTGCGGCTGTACGCCGGTAGTAAGCACCGACGGTTCCGGGCAGCTTATCGGCATGCTGACGGATCGCGATGTCTGTATGGCCGCCTATACGCAGGGCAAGGCTCTGGCAGAGATACCGGTTTCGGCCGCGATGGCGCACAAGGTGATCGCGTGCAAGCCCGGCGACGACATACGCCATGCCGAGGCGCTGATGCGCGAGAGTCTCATAAGACGGCTTCCGGTGCTCGATGAGAACGGGCGGCTGGTCGGTATCATCTCGCTCAACGATATTGCGCGCGAGGCCGAGACCGAGCGCCGCACGGGAGTCAAAGACGTTTCCGGACAGGAAATCGTCGAAACCCTGGCGACGGTCAGTAAGCCGCGGCATGAGGGCGTGGGTTTCAAGGCCCTCGCGTTCGTAGCCTGAACAGATTGCGGGATTCCGCGATGGCGCAGCGGGGCGCCGGGCGCCACGGTGCAGGTGCCTCGCCGCCGTCGCGTTTGGTGATGGCTCGCGACCGACACGTCAAGGTTCTTCGCCCTGAACGCGGCGGCTGCGAGCGGGAGAATGTCGATGGCGCAAACCAGGCGGACTTTCCCGCGCAAGCACCCGCTCCATCGTCTGCGCGACCACGCGAAGCTGCGCTGGCCGCCCGGCGTGGAGCCCAATCCACCGTGGGCGGGGCCGGGCGCGGAATTCCCCGAACCCGGCATGGTCGTGTTGACCGGTGTCGAACTTGTCAGGCCCGACGCCCATGCGCCCGCGCATCTGACGCTTGCCGGAAATTATGACGGCAACCTCTATCGAACCACGCTGACTCTCGAAGACGCTGCGCTTTTGCCGAATTTGTGCGTGACTCTGGGCAAATGCGTCGGCAGAACAATCGCAGACGTCGGAAACTTCGAGGTTGACGACTCACTGAATCTGGCCTGAGAAAAATATATCCCGCCAGAGGTGCTTCGAATCGCCACGCCGGAGCGTGCATAAAAGATCGTTTCGTCCTTTCCGACACACTCCCGATTGCTCGTTCCTTCCGATGCGCAAACGTCTGTGACATGGAGACGAGCTACGACGTATTGCCGTGCGCTTCGTCCCGACGGGCACGAATGTTGCGTTTACATCCGGACATGGACCAGACGGCTGCCGATCGCTCGGTCGCTGAAGCCCCGGGGTCGCAAAGACTCACTGAGATTCGCATCCACGGACGCGGCGGGCAGGGCAATATGGTGGCGGCTTATAT
>JBJKQX010000530.1:0-12459 GCA_046704965.1 Binataceae bacterium (SeqCode) | reverse complement strand
CACCACTACGCGGTTACCTACGACCGCTCAACCGTGCGCATGTTCATTGACGGAAAGGTCGTCGCCTCACAGACCGCCAGCGGTACGCTGACGCAGGCTCCGCAGGAGGACATGACGCTCGGACTGGAGTCACGCGGCGTGGTGGTAGATGGTCTTTGGAGAACAAATCAGGGTGGTTTTGTGATGGACGGGATTCGCTTCTCGGACGTCGCGCGCTACACGTCAAACTTCTCGAGGCCAACCGCCAAGTTCTCCAACGATAGTCACACGCTGCTGTTGCTCAATTTCGACAACAATCCCGATTTCTATACCGTTGCGCAATCAAAGGGCGGCACGGTATGGCTTCCGCGGCTTGATGTCTTCGGCGGCATCGGCAACGTGGATCACGTACTTGTGTCGGATATGACGACTTACGGTGGGATAGGGTACCTCGTGACCCAATGCACTCACTGTATGGACGATCGTGTGTCCTCCATATGGAGCCGCATCGGTATCCAGTATTTTAACAATTCGTACCGTTCGGAGACTACCGACCTGCAGGTCACGCAGGGAGCCAATGGATGGTTGGGCTTTGCGCAGAGTGTCGATAGCAATCCGGTTAACGTCACGAACGCTTACATCGACGCAGGCAAGATAGGCTATTACTCCAGTGG
This sequence comes from Binataceae bacterium (SeqCode), assembly GCA_046704965.1. GTDB lineage: Bacteria > Desulfobacterota > Binatia > Binatales > Binataceae > DTIX01. The sequence continues at coordinate 11,806 of JBJKQX010000530.1, read as the reverse complement.
AGGCGGCGATATAGAAAGTATCTATATATCCGTCAGTCCAAACACTGACTATGCGCTGTGGGTTCAGCAGGGATCGTCTGAAAACAATTTCAGCTTCAACACCGCTTTCGTGGACTACGAGCCGGTGGGAGGCTCTCCGTTGATTGCGGATCTGCATCTCGAGAGCCCGTTGAAGGCTACCTTCACGGCAAGTGTGTTCGAGAACTACAACAACACTCCCACCGTGGAGGTAAACGGAGGCAGTGATATGACCTTCGTGGGATGTGAGTTCAACTCTGACGGGCAGGCAAGCGCTGGTGGTCCCACAGCGTATCCGCCGGAACTCATTGATATCCTCAATCCTCCGACGGATCCGTTGCTGCTCACCAATCCGCAAATCGTGTCTCCGTCGAGCGTGCCACTGACGAATGATCCGTCGTCGGTTACGGTTCAGTAACGGACATGGTCAGAGCGGACCCAGGCATCAGGTGATGGTTGTGGACGGGTGGAGTTGACGAGATGGCCCAGGCGCGAACCAACCAAAAGCGGCCACTAACGCGATCATGGGGATCGCGGGGATTCGGAATCGCGCCTGGGCCTCCGGCCCTGCGGCCAGGGCGAGCAGTGTCAACGCCACGCCGACAGCGATGAGAACTATCGTGACGTCACGCCTGTGAAAGGTTTTGAGTCGCCACAGGGCGCGCGCAACTCCCGACCAGATGAACAGAAGGAACACGAACTGCGCGAATATGAGGATGCTCATGAGAGGAGACCGAAGCGTCCTTTGAAGCCGTTGATCTACTGACGCCGAGTAGGAGTCGGGAGCGCTGGCGGTCTCAACGTAGGGCAAAAGATGGGCGCGGTCCGGCGCCAGAGCCTGCCAGACCAGCGAGCGCAATGTGACGGCGGCGAAATCCAACGGACGGTTCAGGATGATCGCGAGACTTCGATGAAGCATCTCATGGTAGAGAGCAGGCGTGATGAATCTGACGTCAGCCGGTGACGCCAGATGCAAGCGACGCAGGAGGACGCCCTGTTCGTACTCCATGCTCTTGCCGCTTTCAAACGCAAGGAGTCCAGGCGCTCGATAGAAATAGAGATTATACACGCCAATTGCGCTCATGGTGAAAATTCCGCTGGCCTGTCTGTTTCTTTCCGACCATGCCGCCATGACCATGACCGGAATTGCCAGAGCGGCAAGCGACAGGCCGACCCGCTTTTGCCAATTGACGTGCGGCAGTACGAGGAAAGGAAGAAGAGCGGCGAGCGGGAGAAGAAGACCGATCGGTCGCACAAGGATAGCCATGCCGAGCACAAGCGCACCGAGGAGCGTAAAACAAATCGTGCGCCCGTCTATCGATTGGCGTGCGATTGCAAGGAACCCGAGAAGAAGGCCGAATGTGACCAGGGCCGCGAATAGACAATCAGACATGATCATCGCACCGACAACGATCGAGGGAATATCCAGTGCGATCAATGACGCGGCCGCTATTCCGGTCGGCAACCCCCATAGTTTTGTGGCGAACAGTCCGATGGCGACGCACGTCAGTGCACCGATGACAGCCTGCACGGCCACTGCCCATCGCACCCCGGGCATTATCGCGAGAAACGCCGGATAGCCCGGTGTCCGAGACACCTCCGGAGCGCGGCAGCTGCCCCCAACGAGCCTCGCGAAGCCACAGCCTGCGGCGAGCCCCTGGGCTAGTTCGATATATCCACGCGAGTCATTGTCAATCGCCCACGACGTTCCGGACTTAAGGAGGGGGCACAGCCTCAGAGCCAGAGCCACAATAGCTACGGCAGCGAACAGCAGCGCGGCTCTGCGTTGCGAGAGACCTGCCTCGACAGGTTGTTGAAACCGTGAGCCGACAGGGGAAGGCGGAACGCAGGTGCTGCTCTCTGAGGTGTTAATCTTTGGCACGCGAGGTCGATTTGAGTGTATCTATCGAGACGTGAATGTCCTAGCCGTCATGCCGACCATCCGGAAGCACGCGGAACGCGATAATGGCGGACGCACGCATAGCTCAATGAAAGCTGTCATTCGAATCACGGGATGATTTCTGCTGAGACGGACCGCCACCCTGTCGAAGCCACGAATCTATTTCCGCCTGCTGGAAGCGCCACCGATCGCCGACCTTGAAGCCCGGCAACATGCCGCTCTTTACAAGTCTATATACAGTCGTGGGGTGCACCCTGAGATACTCCGACACTTCTCTCACAGTCATCGTGCGCAAGGGTAATACTCCTTGCTTTGGGCTAGACCCCGCGCCAAAAGGCGAAGCTCGTCCATGATGTCGGATTTTGATTGAAGTGTCTCATATTCGCATCGACGGATTAGTCAAATCTAGACAATTCGTCGTGTTGTAGAGTAAGGAACGGCGGCGCGATGTATAACGTGCAGTCAATTTTCACCCAATCAGAAGAGACGATCGGAAACAGGCGTGTGCCAAGCGCCGTGAACAAGCACGACGGACCCGATGGCGGGACTAATCCTCCGGGAAATCAGCGTCTTTAGGGCGAAATTTGAGCCTGTGCGGTCGACGATGGCCCGTTTCGTCTAATAGACCGGCCGTGTAGACAGCTTTTGCAGCTGGCGATCTATGCCGGAAGTTATGCGGTGTGAATGGTTTGGGCATTTCCGCTGCGAAACCGGCGGATCGAAGAGGCGCAAACTGGCGCTCAAAGAGGTGGACGGTTGCTTGAATCACCAAACGAACAGCACTGCCGGGCCCGGACGGATAAGGATAAAACCAATGTAGTCAGACAAAGTCTGTGTGCGGCAGTGTGTACACATGACTGTGACGAAGCGTTCGAGCGAATTGCACGCCAAGGCGCGTCGCGGTTGATTCGAAATATCGTTTGACGTGTATTAGTGACCCAATTGCCATGTCACTCTTACGAGTCGCTGACACCTTTGAGCTTGTACTGGAGTGCTCTGTCAGAAAAGTTAAGTAGGGAGCCAAGAAAGTACATGAATGATTAGGGGTGCATATTGCGATAAGACGCGCATGCATCTAAGCTTCAGCCACGATCGGCACTTGCAGTCATTTGTCTCTTTAGAGATGCGAACGCAATGCATTGATGGTGGTCGGTCTGGCGATTGGGGTTCGACAACACAGAAACATCCACGGGCGGTGTGCGGTGCGGTGACGGAGATCTTAGGCGGGAGGTTGTCGCTATGGGTCCCCGAGTTATCGGCGAAGAGCACGAGATATTTCGTCATCATCTTGAGAGGTGGGGTGTGCCCGCGGAGGTGATCGATGGTGTGATGGGATATCACAGTACTATTTCCTACGCGCCCGGCTCTGTTGTGTTCAGACAGGGTTCTCCTGCGGACATTATGTTCTGGGTGGTGCGCGGAGTTGTGAAGGTTTACTGCAAGCAGGCCAATGGGTCGCGGATTCTGGTTCGCCTGGTCGGCAGCGGTGAAATACTGGGAGAGGTCGATGGGGTCGATCAGCGCGGGCAATGGGTGCGGATGTTTGAAGCACAGACGCTGACGCGCTGCAGTTTCGCCATGGTTACTCGTCAGCACGTGGTGAAACTTCTGGAAGAACTGGGGCCGACGACGATGGTGGAGATGACCCAGAAGATCAATGCCGCGTGGGCGGCAAGGGTTTCTTATTTCGCCGGGTTTTTGGGCTATTCGTTCAGGCAGCGTCTGGAAATTGTGTTAAGGGATCTCGGTGTCAGATTCGGCGTCAGAGAAAAAGAGGGCATCCTGCTGACGTTCGAGGCTGTTCATGCGGACTTGGCGGAGATGATTGGAAGTTCGCGTCCGATGGTCAGCCGTCTTATGGCTGAACTGCTTAAGGAAAAGGCGATAGCGCGACGGGGTAAGCAATACATTTTGCTCGACGGAGGCTGTCTCATGTCGGACATGCCAGCCGCTTGGCCCGCGATGATGGGAGGGACAGCCAAGGGCGCGGCGAACGGGTCGAAGTGGGAGACCAATTCTGCGACGCATACTGCCGCTAACGGCGAAGGCAGCAACGGCAGAGGGCCGCTAAACAGCTTGCCGAGGCACGAAATCGGATGATTTCGATGAGATTGCGGGGCTCGGAAGCCTCTGTACCGGTAATCTAGCGCATGGAGCAGGCATACATCCGCGGTCAGTTTCGGGTAGCTTCGTCGGGCGAACGGGAGCGACAGACGGGTAGGGAGGGAAAACGTTAGTCGCCCTCGGCCGTTGCGCATTAAACCAGTCTGCTGGTCGATTGCACAGTCAACCGTTGGCAAGTCCCGTTCACCCGGCGCAGCAACCCGCGAGGACACGCAGCATGACCATGACGGTCAACCTACTGACGTCCTGACGCTCGCCCGTTTAAGCGGTATGACATTGTTTCTTGGCGAAGGATGTTTGACGTTCAAGAGCGGCTTGTCTTCACCAGATTCTGTCAATGGAGAAAAGAGCAGGCGGTTAGCGTCACGCGTTTCGACACACCGCGATACTTCGACCTTTAGCTGCTCGAAATCCTTCTGGATTTTCCGGAGCTTCGCTTGCCAGCACGCCGATGCGACGCCCCACTTTCCGTTGCGCGCAATTAGCTCGGCAGCGATGTGCACACTCTCACCTGCCGTGCACACCCATTCCAGGAACTCGTCCAGAGGTTCTCCCCTGCGCATCTTGCAATCCTCTCCACCGTGAGCTTGGCGCTAATCAGAGGCGGTACCGTTCTCCTTCCCGGCTGTTGCGCAGCCTCACCCACACCACCGTCAGCGCATCTGCCGGACCTTATACGCTAACCTCATGCCAATTGCCCGATGCTGATCAGCTAAGGCTTTCCAGCGAAAATCCGGCATTCGTTGGCGCTTTCCTGCTACACTCGGCCCGCCGGTGTTGCATCGATGCTCCGGTGCCCTGACGGATGCGAGACCAGGGCGATGACAATAATCCGGCGCCGCAGCCTGATCTTCGGCGCCAACAACATGGCGACACGGCGTTTGAGTTCGCTGGCCGACGCAACTCTGCAGACCACATACCGGTATGGGCGCCGATGTGTGAGAGCCTCAGATGGCCTCTCGGCGTATGCTCGTCACTCGGGTCTATGAGAACTTAGGAATTCGCGCACCCGCTCGACGGTGCGACCCACAACGTCGGGTGTCTTCCAAGTCATGATGATTTCGGCGTTGGGCGCAAGGCGCGCGATTTCCTCCGAGGTTGGAGTCGGGTGGAAGTCGTCGCTTCCCGCGAGAATCAGCAGTGGCTTGGTGCATGATCGTACGAAATCGCGCGTGACGTTGAACACGAAATCACCGCCGTACATCCTCTCGCGGAACGAGGCGAACGCGGCCTTGTCGAGTTCTGAACGTTTTTGTTTGAGTTCGTCGGCCCACGAGTCGAACATCCCGTAAAACAGCTCGCGATTCGCCGGCGTAAGCCCGATTGGATTTTGCAGTACCGCTGCCGTTACACGATCGGGCGCCGCCTGAATGAGGCCGAGGCAATACGACGAGCCGATGCATCCGCCCATCAGATGGCACTGCGTTATTCCGAGATGGTCGAGCAACGCCAGATGGTCGGCCGTGTACGAATCCCATCCGTCGGACGCGCTCACGGGCGCTTTCGATTCTCCCGCGTTGCGCTGGTCCATTGCGATAACGCGAAAGCCCGGAGCCAGTTCAACCGTCGGATCGAAAGGGCTTTTCTTCCAGAATTCGATACTCGACCGCATGCCGCCCGGTGCAAAAAGCAGAAGCGGGTAGCCGGAGCCGTATTCCTCGTAATGAATCGTTACATCGTTGCGCGTGAAATGGGGCATGAATCTCCCTCCGCGAAAGACCTGAAAAAAACGTCACGAACGCGCTCGGCGCGGGCGCATCGACCGCGAGCCTCTCAGCGCGCATCGTGAAAGATGATACCAAGCGCGTAGCGCGTGCCCGAGTGCACTGTACTCACTCCGTGGCGCACGTCGACGCGATAATCGCCTCGCTTGCCCTCAACCGGCCGATAACGGTTCGGAAAGATTATTCCTTCGCCGCGTTTGAGCGCGATCGCATGGCCGCGCGACTGCGCACGCGGACGTTGCTCGACGAGCAGAAATTCACCACCGACGAAATCCGATCCTGGCGAGTTGAGCATGCAGGTGAATTGAAGTGGAAACGCGATTTCCCCGTACAAATCCTGATGCAGGCAATTGTAGCCGCCTTCGTCGTAACGGAGGATTAGCGGCGTTGGCTTTGACTGGCCTCGCTCGTGACATCGATCAAGAAAGCGCTCAAGAGAAGTCGGGTAGAGTGAGCCGTCGCCGAGACGCTCGGCCCATCGATTCGCGAGCGGTGCAAGACGGCGATACAGCGCGGTGCGCAGGTCGCGAACGATACGCGGAAGCGGTCGCGCCAGGTATTTGTATTCACCCACGCCATAGCGGAAGCGTTCCATTTGGATTCGGCTCCGAAACCGCGAGCGATCGGGGTAAAGCTCGATTAGCTCATTGCATTCCTCGGGGGTCAGAAGCGGCTCGACCGTCGCATAGCCGCGGTCGTCGATTTCGCTCCCTATACGCTTCCAGTCGAGTGACGCGATGCGCGCGGCGATGGAACTCATTGGATACTTCAGCGCCCGGGCTTTCGGCAGACACGGGCGAGGCTGTTAGCCTCGCCCGTGCTTACGCTCATCTTAATCGTTCGCGATTCGAGCAGACCGTTCAGGCTGCGGTCTTCTGGACGAATTCGCCGATTCGCTCGATAGCTTGCTGGCCCTCGTCGAGCAGGGCGGCGAAAATCTGCCAGACATGGATCATGCCTTCCCACGGCTCGTAAGTGACGTTTACTCCCGCCTTACGTGCACGTTCGGCAATCCTGGACGCGTCGTCCAGCAACGTTTCGCGAGTGCCGGCCTGAATCAAAAGCGGAGGAAGTCCGGTCAGGTCCGCGTAGAGCGGCGCCGCCAGCGGCGTTTTGGGATCCTTGCCGGCCAGATAGGCGGCTGCCATCCCAAGCAAGCCCTCCTTCTGCACCATCGGATCGACCGATGCCTTCGAGGTCATCGACTCTCCTATTCCTTCCAGGTCGACCCACGGCGACATGCATACGCCGGCGCCCGGAAGAGGTAGCTTCGCGTCGCGAATTGCTACCAGCGTTGCGACCGTCAATCCGCCGCCGGCAGAATCGCCAGCGACCGAGACTCGCTCGGGCTTGAGTCCGCTCGAAAGCATCCAGCGATACGCCTCGACGCTGTCGTCGACCGCTGCCGGAAACGGATGCTCCGGCGCGAGTCGATAATCTATGACCAGTACGCGAGCCTTGGCCGCGCGCGAGAGCCGTCCGGCAAGCGCGCGGTGAGTGTTGATTGATCCGATCACGTAGCCGCCGCCATGCAGATAGAGAATTGCACGCCCAGCGTCAGCGCCAGGCGCCGTAACCCACTCGGCCGCGACGCTTCCGGCTTTGGCCGACTCGCACTTGACGTCGGGTGCTACCGGAAACGCCTCGCCCAATTTTTCGAATCCGGCCCGGGTTGCTTCGATCGAAGGCTGCTCGAGCACGGGCTGGGCCTTCAACATTTCGATCACTTGTTCAAGCTGCTGCTGCGACATTGACGATTCCTCCCAAAGGGGGTTGATGGTTTACCACTCGGGGCCCTGTCCGGAGAGACTTGGCATCCCGGAATGAGCCCACAGGCCGCCGTCGACCACGTAGAACGAGCCGGTTATGAACGAGGCTTCATCAGAGGCGAGGAACAGGGCCAGGTTGGCTACCTCCTGCGGTTCGCCCAGACGGCCCATCGGGATCGCTTCACGGATTGGCCCGACAATCTCCGGATGCTCCTTTTCCACGTCGAGAAGTATCGGCGTGCCGATCGGTCCCGGACAGATCGCGTTGCATCGGATTCCCTTGCGCGCGTACTCGATTCCGGTCGCCTTGGTAATTGCGACCACGCCATGCTTGACCGCGTTGTAGGCTCCCAGCGAGTAGTCGCCCGCAAGGCCGGACACGGAAGCCGTGTGCAGGATTGCGCCCTTGCGTCGCGGCAGCATCGACTGCTGGATCGCAACCTTGCTCGCGTACCAGTAGCCGGTCAGGCCCACGTCGAGGGTCTTTTGCCATCCTTCCACCGACAGGTCGGCGATTCGATTAACTTCGAGCGCGATTGCGTTGTTGTGCAGGACGTCGAGTTGTCCGAACTTGTCGATCGCGAACTTTATCATTCGGTCAATTTCTGAGGTCTGACCGACGTCGGCGCGAATAAACTCCGCTGTCCCGCCGGCCTTGCGGATTTCGCTTACGACCCGATTCCCGCCTTCCTCGTTGATGTCCACCACGACCACCGCCGCGCCTTCGCGGGCAAACGTCTTTGCGGTCGCTTCCCCAATTCCCGAACCGGATCCTGTAACAAGTGAAATCTTGTCCTTGAGTCGCATCGATATACTCTCCCGCCGGACGCCGTCCTATCCCCAAACGGCCGCCCGTCTTGCTTGTTGGAAAAACTCGGCGAGTATAGCGCTGCTCCATGCGAGGCGGCAAAGCGGAAAAGCGGCTTGCGCCACCAACCCGCGCCGGGCTCATGATAAGAGCAACGATGGTCTGGGAAGGTCTTGCGGATACGGTCCTCGTGGTGCACGCGAGTTTCGTCGCCTTCGTGGTGTTCGGATTCGTGGCGATCCTTGTGGGTGCCGCGGCAGGATGGGGATGGGTGAAAAACTTCACCTTTCGCCTGATCCATTTGCTCTCGATCCTGTTTGTATGCGCCGAGGCGCTGACCGGAACTGCGTGCCCGCTGACACTGCTTGAGAATGATCTCCGCGCGCATGCTGGCCAGTCCGTCTATCGCGAAGACTTTATTGCGTACTGGCTCCATCGCCTCATCTTCTATGATTGGCCTCCGTGGGTTTTCATCGTTCTGTACCTAGGCTTCGGAGCGCTGGTGATCCTTGCGTTCGTAATCGCGCCGCCGCGTTACCCCGGTTCAGGAGCGCAAGTCCGTGAGTAGGGGGGAGCGGCGCACAACTTTGCGGGATGCGACGGTACGGCGAGGCGAGGCAGTACGGATCGTCCCGACGCACAGGGTGTTTCGATTAACTCGCGAACAGAGGCCGCAGGATCAAATCGCGCTTGCCGGTTCGGCTTTTGGCGTTCTATGGTCTAGGCCACCCGTGGATCGAAACAATCGGAGACAGACGCGACGATGAAGGTATCACTTTTCTATCTGCCGTCGATCGGCAGCCGGCAGGAAATCGAACAGGGAAAGGTCGGGCTCAAGGGCGAAGTTTACGACCGGATGCTCAAGGATATTTCCGAGCAGGCCCGGCTTGCCGACGACATCGGTTACGACTCGATCAGCTTCACCGAGCATCATTTCCACGTGGAAGGCTTCGAGCTGTCGAACAATCCCGTGCTGCTCGATCTTTACGTCGCGATGCAGACCAAGAGGCTACGCGTCGGCCAACTGGGAATCGTTTTGCCGTCGCAGAACCCGATTCGCGTCGCCGAGGATATCGCGATGCTCGACCACATGAGCGGCGGACGCGCCAACGCGGGTTTCGCGCGGGGTTATCAGCGTCGATGGGTCGATATCATGGCGCAGCAGAACCACGGCATCCACGGCGCCCAGCCCCACGAGCATGACGAAATCGACGCGGCCAATCGAGCAGCCTTCGAAGAATCCTTCGAGATCATCAAGCAGTGCTGGACGCGCGATTTCATCTCATTTCAAGGGAAATACTGGCGTATCCCGCCGGGAGACACGCCGTGGAATATCCAGGCGACGACCAAATGGGGCGGTGGTGTCGAGAACGGCATCGTAAAATCCGTTGCGGTCGTGCCCAAGCCGGTTCAGAAACCGTATCCTCCGATATTTCAGCCATTCGCGTCGTCCGAGCGCAGCATCAGATGGTGTGCGCAGCAGGGCGTGACGGCGATTCTGCCGCCGCTCCATCCGAAACTCGAGCATCGCCTGTGCGAGATCTACGCAGAGGAGTCGGGCAAGCCGCTCGGCGAAGGGATGGGTGCGCTGCGCGATCTGGTCATCGCCGACACCGACGAGGAAGCATACCGGCTATGGCACGAGGGCGGATACTTTTGCGGACAGCAGTGGTTCGCGCCGTTCGGTTTTGATCGAGGAATGACGGACGAGGAGACGGGCCAGCAGGCGGACCTGTTCAAGGACGGACTCGCCCTGGTCGGATCGGTCGACACCGTGACACGTCAGCTTGAGCATATGGCCGGGCGTCTGCCGGTGCGATGGATTTTCGCATGGATGTACAACAGCCTGCTCCCGCACCCGCATCTGATGAAGACCATCGAGTTGTTCCATACCAAGGTCCTGCCGCGCGTCGCGGATATCGGGTGAATCGGGCAGTTAAGTGAAATAGTGAGCAGGGGTTTTTTTGAGAGGTTGAAATGAATCTGAAGAATGCGGTCGCTTTGGTAACCGGAGGTGGTTCGGGGCTCGGCGAAGCTACGGCGCGCGAGTTCGCGAAAAACGGGGCGCGGCTTGCGATTCTGGATCTGCCGAGCTCGCCCGGCGCCAAGGTAGCCGAGTCGCTGGGAGAAGCAGGGCTTTTCGTTGCCGCGGACGTTTCATCCGGCGAGCAGGTGGAACAGGCGGTAGGGAAGGTGGTTTCGCATTTCGGGGCAATCCACATTCTGGTGAATTGCGCGGGCATAGGTCGCGCGATGCGCACCGTAACCAAGGATGGACCCCATCCGCTCGACCTCTTCACCAAAGTCCTGGCCGTGAACCTGATCGGAACGTTCAACGCGATAAGACTCGCCGCCGCGCAGATGACCGGGAACGACGCGAATGCGGACGGAGAACGCGGAGTGATCGTCAACACCGCCTCGGTCGCGGCCTTCGACGGCCAAATCGGACAGGCGGCCTACTCGGCTTCCAAGGGAGGCGTCGTGGGAATGACGCTTCCGATCGCGCGCGATCTTGCGTCACGCGGTGTCCGCATCTGTACGATAGCGCCGGGCACGTTTGAAACGCCGATGCTGGCCGGGTTGCGCGATGAGAACCGGAAGGTTCTGGAAGCACAGATCCCGTTTCCGTCGCGGCTCGGAAGACCTTCGGAGTACGCGGCACTGGCGCGCCATATCGTGGAGAACCCGATGCTGAATGGTGAAACGATTAGGCTCGACGGTGCGCTGAGAATGCCGCCCAGGTAGGGTTGGGGATCAACAGGTCTTGAAACGAAACGCCGCGTGCGTGCCGTAATCCGGCCTTAGCGCGCGGCGGTAGAGGTGGTCTGGTTGCGCTCAGAGGAGTTGCTCATCGCGTCCGCCCTGATGGAAATGATTAGCATGCCTTGCTGATAGTGCGGACCACCAACTATCAGCACCCCGTGGTTTCTCAGCTTGAGGTCGGTGGTCATCAACGGCCTCTCACCCTGAAACAGCACAAGCTCCATCGAAATCATGTCGCCGATGACCGCACGAGGCTGAAGATGCAGTATTCGGCCTCCGGGCAGCGAAAACGAAATCAATTTTCCACATTCCGTCTGCCCCTCCTGATGGCTGATCAGGCGATAGGTCGTGTAATTGAACAGCGAACGAAGCCTTTGCCCCATTCCGGCCAGACGTGCGTCGACGCCCTCGTTCGTATTGGATGCGACCACCGAGTCCACGCGGATGTGGATGCTCTGATGTACGGCGGGGCCGGCGGCGAGCGCGACTCCTTGCGCTGCCATCGCTATTACGGCTGCAACGACGAGGCTGAGATGAACGCGCCGAACGACCATCGACTATAAACTACTGCTGCGGTTGCGACGGTTGCGGCAGCCAGATAACGGTCGTGCCGTCACGCGGGGCGCTCCAAAGCGCCACGGAGGAGGTATTCGACTCCAGCCGCGAAATGATTGCCTGAGAACTGTCGGGAGTGTCGCTT
>JBJKQX010000529.1:0-2737 GCA_046704965.1 Binataceae bacterium (SeqCode) | reverse complement strand
CCATACGATCGAGGTCGGGCTCAGTGCCGTCTTTCGCACAATCCGCCGGGCGATTCCGGTGATGAAGGCGCAGGGCGGCGGCGCGATCGTCAACACGGCGTCGATCTCTGGTCAGCGCGCCGACTTCGGAATCGCGGCCTACAACGCAGCCAAGGCCGGCGTGATCAATCTGACGCGGGTGGTCGCGGTCGAGTACGCGCGCGACAATATCCGATGCAACTGCGTATGCCCGGGAGCGATCGAGACGCCGCTTATCGCGGCTGCGCTCCAGATGCCCGGATTCGCCGAGCGCTTTCATGAGGTAATCCCGACGGGGCGGCTCGGACAGCCGGAGGAGATTGCCAACGCGGTCCTGTTCCTTGCCTCGGACCTGGCGTCGTTCGTGACCGGCGCGGCGCTGGTTGCAGACGGCGGTCAGACCGCCAAAACCGGAAGTCCGTCGTTCCTGCCGGAATGAAGACGAAACCGATCGGGCGGCTTCGTGAAGATGATACGAAGCCGCTCAGACGGTGAGAACGATCTTGCCGAAATGCGCGTTCGCGGTCATGTGAGCGAGCGCGTCAGCCGCCCGGTCGAGCGGAAACGTAGCGTCGATCGGCAAACGGAGCGTGCCCGATACGACGGCGTCCCACAGATCGGTGCGCATTCTACGCGTGATCTCGCGAACCTCTTCAAGTGAGCGGGTGCGAAAAGTCACGCCAATATAATCGACGCGCTTGAACGCGTGGAGGTCGAAATCGAATTCGCCTTTCGCGCCGCCGAGCCGGCCAACGTTGACGATTCGACCGAGCACCGCGGCGGCTTTGAGGTTTTGATTGGCGACGCTTGCCGAGACCTGATCGATGATGAGATCGACACCCTTGCCACCCGTCGCCTTGATCGCTTCGTCGACCCATCCGGGGTCGCGCGAGTCGAGCGCCACATCGGCGCCGAAATCGCGAAGTCGCTCGCGCCGTTCGCGATTCGTCGAAGTGCCGATGACCGGCGCCGCTCCCATCAGCTTCGCGATCTGAAGCGCCATCAGACCGACGCCCGAGCTGGCGCCTTGAACCAGCACTGACTCGCCGCGCTTGAGTCTGCCGTTGGTGACGATCGCGTCATGCATCGTCTGGAGCGCGACCGGCAGCGTAGCGGCCTGCTCGAACGTCATCCCGTCGGGCATCGGACATACCCTGCCCCAATCGCTGACTGCGTATTCGGCAAAACCGCCAGCACCCGAGCACATCACGCGATCGCCCGGCTTGAATTCGGCGACCTCTGCACCAGCCGATACGACTTCGCCCGACCATTCGAGACCCGCAACGGCGCCCGGTCCACCTGCCCGTCCGTGCTTACGGCCGGCGGCCATGTAAACGTCGGCGCGATTCAGAGCGCAGGCGCGCACGCGCACAAGCACTTCGTTGGCCCGAGGGGAAGGATTGGGAGCCTCCCCAATCGCGAGTCCACTTTCGGTTATGACAACTGCCTTCATAGGCACCCCGGCCGGATTTAGCCGATTCGCGCGCCCTGACCACCGTCAACCGGCAAGACGATTCCTGTGATGAAGTTCGCTTCGTCGGAGTGCAGGAACAGACTCGCGTAACCGATATCCCATCCGCTGCCCATCTTGCCGCGCAGAGGCACCTGCCGGTTGCGCTCGGCGCGAAGCTGCTCGGGCGGGATGTTGCGCACACGCGAGATGCCTTCGATTGCCATCGGCGTATCCATCAGTCCTGGCATGATAGTGTTGACGCGGATACCGTACTTCGCGTTGCTGAGCGCGAGCGACTGGCCGAGAGCGTTCATGCCGATCTTCGAAATTTTGTAGGCTGTCAGAGGGACGGCTGCGGCAGTCGCGGCGAGTGAGGAAATATTCACTACACTGCCGGACTGCTGCTCGCGCATCCGGGGAATCACTGCCTGACACGAGAGCAGGCATCCCTTCAGGTTGACTCTCAGGATATTGTCGAACACTTCCTCGGTGAGGCTCTCGGGTCTGGAGTCGCCGGTTCCGATACCGACATTGTTGTGCAGGAAGTCGATACGGCCCCAATTGTCGACGCAGGCCTTCGCGTAGGCCTGGCATGCGGAGGCGTCGGTCCAGTCGGCGGCAAAACATTTCACGACGCCACCCTCGCGGGCGATTATCGCTGCGGTTTCCTCAGCCGCTTCAAGGCTGCGATCGACGAGCAGCAGCTTGGCTCCTTCGCGCGCAAACAGAATCGCCGCGGCGCGTCCGTTGCCGATCGTTTCGCCGGGGGTCTGCCCGGCGCCAACCACGATGCCGACTTTATCCTTGAGCCTCATTTGTCAACTCCCTAGAGGACCTTGGGCAGCGACTGGCCGCCGTCCACGGTAAGCACGGCGCCGGTCGTGAAGCTGGCCGCGGGGCTTGCGAAATAGAGCGCCGCACCCACGATTTCCTCGGGCTCACCCGCGCGCCCGAGCGCGTAGCTATTGCGTGCGCGGCGCTGGAATTCCTCGCTATGCGACCATCCCTTGCTGATGTCGGTATGATACGGCCCGGCCATGATGCAGTTCACGCGGACCTTCGGCCCGTACTCATTGGCGAACGCGGCCGTCAGCGCGTTGAGGCCGGATTTCGCGGCCGCATAAGGAGCGATAGTCTCATTGGGGCGAATCGCGCCAACCGAGGAGATATTGATGATCGCGCCGCCCTCGCCCGCCGCCATCCGTGAACCGAAAAGCGCGGAGAGGCGGAACGGACCCTTAAGGTTGACCGCGATAACCTTGTCGA
>JBJKQX010000528.1:0-4633 GCA_046704965.1 Binataceae bacterium (SeqCode) | reverse complement strand
TCGTAGAATTCTGACCCGATTTCCCGACACTGAGCTGCACGTCGAGATCCAAGTCAGCGTTCGAGGCCACGACGTCTATCTGGTTCAGCCCACCGGACCTCCGGTAAGCGAGCATCTGTTCGACCTGATTTTCCTGGCCGACGCGTGCCGTCGCGCGGGCGCCGCGCGGCTGACGGCCGTGATGCCGTACTTTGGCTATGCGCGTCAGGATCGCCGCGCCGGCGGACGCGAGTCGGTCGGCGCGCGACTGGTCGCCGACGTTATCAAGGCGAGTGCGATCGAACGGGTTGTCGCGGTCGATCTCCACACCGGGGCGTTGGAGGGATTCTTTGCGACTCCGCTCGAGCATCTGAGCGCCGTGCCGATGCTCGCCGAGGCGATAAGACCGAAGGCGTCGGCCGACTCCGTCGTGGTCGCGCCCGATCTCGGAGCCGTAAAGCTGGCGCGCCGTTACGGCACAATCCTCAATCTGCCGATAGCGGTCGTGCACAAGACCCGAATCAGCGCGGAGCGCGTCGAGGCACGGGAAATAGTGGGCGACGTTCGCGGACGCGCGCCGATTATCGTTGACGACATGATCAGCACCGGCGCCACTATCGAAGCCGCCTGTCATGCGCTCGTCGCGGCCGGATGCGCCCCCGGCGTGGTGGTATCGAGCACTCACGGGCTGTTCGTCGGACCCGCGATCGAGCGCCTGCGCGCTCTGCATGTCAGGAGTTTTGTCGTGACCGACAGCCTTGCGCGACGGGCGTCGGCGCTGCCGATAGAGACCGTAACGGTCGCGCCCTTGCTGGCCGACGCGATCGAGCGTCTTCACGACGATCGCTCGCTGAGCGATTTGATCGTACACGAGTGATGCCGCTGCGGGCGGTCAGCTGAAAGGTCTGGGTCAGAGCCGGCCGGGGACGGCTTTGAGGTACGCTTTCGCCCCGGCAGTCCTGTGACGGCCGCGTTAAGCGAAAATTTCTAACCGTGCTGTCACCTTCACATTAGAACGATGCGCCCGGTTTCGTTATTCTCCTGCCAATCCGTGGCCGATTTGCCGCAAGCGGCCGATATGTGACCAAATGGCCTCAGACTAAAGACGGGATAAGAGAACCTTGGCTGAAATTCCTTCCGACTTGACCAACCTTCGCTTCGAGGAGAACGGAGGCGTCGCGCTGATAACAATCGATCGCCCGGCCGTACACAACGCGATAAGCCTTGCGACCAGGGACGAGCTTGCGCGGGTGCTCGATTACGTCGAACAGGCGCCCCATCTGGCGGCCGTGGTGCTGACCGGCGGAGGCGATCGCACGTTCGTATCGGGCGGCGACCTCAAGGAATTCGAGCAGATTACCACTCACGAAGCGGCGGCGGCGATGTCGCGCCGAATGCAGACGCTGATGAACCGGCTGAGTCATCTTCCGGTGCCTGTCGTCGGCGCGATAAACGGCGACAGTTTTGGCGGAGGATGCGAGGTTGCGCTTGCCTGCGACATACGGATAGCGAGCGCAAGCGCACGGTTTGCCTTCAAGCAGGTGACTATCGGGATAACGCCCGCCTGGGGCGGGCGACAGCGGCTGACGCGGCTGGTCGGACGCAGCGTGGCGCTTAGCCTGTTGCTGACGGGTGAAGTAATCGACGCCGGCGAGGCCCTCAAACTGGGCCTGGTGGACCGCGTGGTGGATGCGCCGCAAGTGCGCGAAGCCGCGCTCGAGTTCGCCCGCAGAATAGCCGACAATCCGGCGTCGGCGGTGCGCACGATAAAGCGCCAAGTGGACGAGGGCGAGGGTCTTACCGGAGATGAGGCGATCGAGTTCGAGGCCGACTCTTTCGCCCGGACGTGGATATCTGACGAACATAACCAAGCCGTTGCGCGATGGAAGCAAAGGCGTTCGAAGTAAGATCGGGCAAACGGAGCGAGTGGAGCGATCATGGCAAAGACAGCGGATTCGATGAAGCGAGCGGACGGGAATGAGGTTTCCGCGAATTCCGGCGCGAATCGGGAGCATCAGAGCGTCGAACAGCGCTGGCGCGAACGGGTCGGCAAGCTCGACATTCCGCCCGCCCGTACGTCGTCGGGCCTGGATCTCGACCTGCTCTACACGGAACAGGATGTCGCCAATTCGCCGGGATTGCCCGGCGAGTATCCCTATACGCGCGGCGTGCAGCCCACGATGTATCGAGGGCGGCTGTGGACGATGCGGCAGTACAGCGGCTTCGGCACGGCGCGGGAGACCAATCAACGTTACCGCTGGCTGCTCGAACAGGGTCAGACCGGGATTTCCGTCGCGCTCGATCTTCCAACCCAGCTCGGACTTGATTCCGACGACCCGGCTGCCGCTGACGACGTGGGACGGGTCGGCGTGGCGATCGATACGCTGGCCGACATGGAGGAACTGTTCGAGGGGATTCCGCTCGATCGGGTCAGCGCCTCTTTCACGATCAACTCGACCGCCGCCATCCTGCTTGCGATGTACCTGGCGGTCGCCGAGCGTCAGGGCGTCGCGCCCGAGAAGATAGCGGGCACTATCCAGAACGACATCCTGAAGGAGTACGTGTCGCGCGGAACCTGGATTTTCCCGCCCCAACCGTCGCTTCGCCTGATCGTCGATACCATCGAGCACTGCGTCAACCATGCTCCCCGATTCAACGCAATCAGTATCGCGGGCGCGCACTTCCGCGACGCGGGCGCGACCGCGGTGCAGGAGATGGCCTATACGCTCGCCGACGCAATCACTTACGTCGAGGCGTGTCGCGATCGTGGACTCGATGTTGACCGCTTCGGCAGGCAGTTGAGTTTTTACTTCTACACGCACAGCGATCTGTTCGAGGAGGTGGCGAAATATCGGGCCGGACGCCGTCTTTGGGCCACCATCATGAAGGAGCGATTCGGCGCGACCGATCCGCGCGCCCAGATGTTCCGTTTTGGCGTGGTATGCGGCGGCAGCACTCTCACCGCTCAACAGCCTTACAACAACGTCGTGCGGGTGGCATACCAGACGCTGGCTTCGGTTCTGGGCGGAGTCCAGTCGGTGTTCACCGCGGCGTGGGACGAACCCTTCGCGATACCCACCGAGCAGAGCGCGGAACTCGCACTGCGCACACAGCAGGTTCTCGCCTACGAGACCAACGTTCCGAGCGTCGTCGATCCGATGGGCGGTTCCTATTTTATCGAGGCCCTGACCGACAAGACGGAGGCCGAGATTCGGAAGATAATCGACCGAATCGAGCAGGCGGGCGGGATGGTCGCCTGTATCGAGAAGGGAGTGATTCAGCGCGAGATCGCGCAGGAAGCCTATCGTTATCAGGGCCGCGTCGAGAGTGGCGAACAGACGGTGGTCGGAGTCAATCGTTTCAGCCGTCCGGAGCCGGAGCGTTCGCAATTCGAACTCTACGAAAGCGACCCGGAAATCGGGGCGCGTCAGTCCGAAAAGCTCGCCCAGGTTCGCCGCCAGCGAGATCAGGCCCGCGTGGACTGCGCGCTTGCGGCGCTCAGCGAGGCGGCACGTAGCGACAACGTCAACCTGATGCCGTTGATTGGCGAGGCGGTAAAGGCCTACGCGAGCATGGGCGAAATCTGCGCGATTCTGAAAGAGCAGTTCGGCACTTTCCAGGAGCCGGTTGCGATCTGACGATTGGAGAGACTTGCCGATGAGCGAGCAACGAATTCGAGTATTGATGGCCAAGCCGGGGCTCGACGGCCACGACCGCGGCGCAAAGGTTGTAGCCTATGCCCTGCGCGACGCCGGGATGGAAGTCATCTACACCGGCCTTCGCCAGAGCATCGAACATATTATCGCGGTCGCTTTGCAGGAGGACGTCGACGCGATCGGACTGAGTATCCTTTCCGGGGCGCATCTGTCGCTTACGAAAAAGCTGATGGAGGGCCTTGGCGACAGAGCCGGCGAAATAGCAGTGCTGGTTGGAGGAACGATTACGGAACGCGACGTTCCGGCCCTGCTCGAATTGGGCGTTTCAAGGGTATTCCCGACAGGCACGCCGCTTGGAGAGATAGCGGCCAGCGTTCGCGAAGCGGTCGAGGCCAAGCGTTCGTCACACTCCAGCTAACATGCGGTTCACCGCCGCGACGCTTTGCGATCTTTCATTCGAAATCACGACTTCGTACCAGACTCGGATACATGACCCCGCAAGCGTAATTATCAGAAATTGCATCGGGTGCGATTACATGGCTTGACTCTGGACCAAGGTCAAGGGTCTATCCTGTGATTCGGGATGACGAGATGACGATCGGTCGGGTTGCATCGAGAACCGGCTTGAGCGTGGACACGCTGCGCTTCTATGAAAGGCGGGGTCTGATCGCGCCGAATCGCGCCCCTTCAGGCTACAGGCACTTCTCGGAAGACGTGCTCGATCGCCTGCGCTTCATCACCGACGCGAAGGAACTCGGGTTCTCACTGCGAGAGATAAAGGATCTCCTTTCGCTCGGCGTGAAATCGACCCGTGAATGCGGACCGGTGACCCGAAAGGCCGAAGCAAAGCTGGCCCTGATGAAGCAGGAAATCCGCCGCCTTCAAGGACTACGACGGACGCTCGAAGAAATGATCAGGGATTGCGGCGGCGATTGCGACTGTTCCGAGCCCCATCGTTCGGGACGCCGGGCACCGAGCAAGTCGGCAGCGTTGAACCC
>JBJKQX010000527.1:0-5539 GCA_046704965.1 Binataceae bacterium (SeqCode) | reverse complement strand
GTAGTATGCTCGGACACAAGTGTGGCCTCCCCGCCCGACAGACCGACTTTTAGCGGAAACCGTTAAAGAGACAAAACAGGAACGCAGTTTTGCCAGAACATTCGCACGTGAGACTTTCTTATCTTGCCCCAACCGACTAAGGTCTTGTTTCTGATACTGACATGGCCGGTGATCGACGCCGCCGAACCGTCCGCGGCAAGCGGAGCGTGGCCTCGACGGCGTAAACCAGCTGATCGACGGGCCATGTTGGTTGCCGTCGCAGATTAGCCTGGTAAATGGCGCCGCTTGGTTGTAAGTTTTCCTTCCAGCCTGACCGCTTGCTGTCCGCGGTATCGGTGGTAACGGCCCCGTGCCGAATCTGCGCGAATTACAAGAACATTTTTTGAGTTCGTGAAAGTGGAAAACGAGTCTTCATCGAAGTCGTCAACCGGTTTGGGATTGCATCGCTTTGCGGTGCTAACGGCGTGCGTAACTTTTTTTCTTATCTTCGTGGGCGCATTGGTGATGTCGACCGGTTCGGGCCTGTCGATACCCACCTGGCCGCTCGCATTCGGTGACCTGATTCCGCCGCTCAAGGGCGGGGTCAGATTCGAGTACGGTCATCGGGTGGTCGCGGGAATCGTCGTCATACTGACCTTCAGCCTGATGGTCTGGGCGCTCAGGAGCGAACGGAGAAAATTCGTCCGTTACACGGCGATCGCGGCCTTCGGGCTGGTGATCGTTCAGGCGATTCTGGGCGGGCTCACGGTGCTGTTGGGCATCCCGCTGCCGATCGCGATGGCGCATACCAGCACGGCGATAATTTTCTTCTGCGTGACGGTCGCGCTCGCGATGTTCACCAATCCGTGGTTCGAGCGGGCGCCCCATCTGGAGGAAGCGCCCAGGCGAATCCCGCTCACAAGGCTTTGCGTGATAACCACGGCAGTCATCTACTGCCAGATACTGCTTGGCTCCGTGGTGCGATTCGTCAATGACGCAGTCGCGATAAAGGACTTCCCGATTTTCGCGGGGCCGGCAGACCCGAGGGTCTTCACCGAGGCCGTAACGGCAGATTACGCTCATTTGACCGGCGCCGTACTGGTTACATTTTTCGTACTTTGGACGGCGCTGCGTGTGTTTCGTTCGCATCTCGATCAGACCAAGCTGGTTCGGCTCGCGGAAGGGCTGATCGTGTTGCTGGGGCTTCAGATTCTGCTCGGACTGGCGACGGTATGGAGTGACGGGTCTGCAATCCCGGCCTCTGCTCACGTCGCGGTCGGGGGCGCGGTCTTTGCCACCAGCGTCGCGTTGACGATTCGCGCGTACCGGCTCTATGGACGTTCGAGAGCGGCGGCTGAAGTCGCGACCGGGCGGCAAGCGGCACGAGTGGCCGAACGCAAGGTCACGGCATGAGTGCGGCGCGCGAAATAGCGATCGAGTCGCGGCCCGTAACGGCTCGCAACCGGCTGGCGGATTTCCTTGAGCTGACCAAACCGCGCGTCACCTCGATGGTTCTGGTGACCACGCTGGCGGGGTTTTATCTCAGTGCCGGGGCGGTCTTCGACGTCGGCGTTGCCGTGAACCTGCTGATTGGAACCGCGCTCGCCTCGGGCGGAACGCTCGCGCTCAACCAGTAAATGGAGCGCGAGTCGGACGCGTGCATGAACCGTACGCGTTACCGGCCGTTGCCCGACGGGCGTCTGCGACCGGTCGAGGCGTTATGGTTCGGCCTGATCACGATGTTCGGGGGTCTTGGCTATCTTTTCCTTACGGTCAACTGGCTCGCCACCGCGGTTGTCGCATCGATTGCCGTCGTCTATCTGCTCGGCTACACGCCGCTCAAGCGTGAGACGTGGTTGTGCAGCCTGGTGGGCTTCGTTCCGGGCGCATTGCCGCCGGTGGCAGGATGGGCTGCGGCACGGGGAACCCTTGACGCCGAGTCGTGGGTGTTGTTCGCGATCATGTTTCTCTGGCAACTACCTCATTCGCTGGCGATCGCGAAGCTTTACCGTGAAGTCTACGAGCGTGCGGGAATCCAGTTGATGCCGCGTCGCATCAACGGATGGGCGGTCGAGAATCCGGTCATCATAGTCGCGACGATTCTGCTGATCGCGGTGGGCACGCTCCCGACGGTCATGGGATTTGCCGGAATGACCTACCTGGTTATAGCTGGAATTTCGGGGCTTGCGATGCTGGTGTCGGGAGTCGTGCTGGTGAGCGGGCCTGAGACCGCCGCTGCCGCGCGCCGGGTGATGTTCGTGTCGTTGCTCTACCTGCCGACCGTGCTGCTGGTGATGGTGCTCAACAAAGTTTGACCGCATCTCTGCGATCCGAAGGTCGATCGACAACATCTGAGGTTTGGCGTTGTCCTATTATTCGCTCGCTCCGCTCAATGCGATCCTGAACGGCACCGCGGGGCTTTTGCTTCTCGCGGGCTTTTATTTCATCAAGCAAAAGCCGAAGCGTGTCCGGGCTCATCGGGCATGCATGCTGGCCGCCTTCGGGGTTTCGATAGCGTTTCTGATTTCCTATGTGACGTTTCACTACCATGTGGGTGACGTGCTTTTTCCGGGGCACGGATGGATTCGGCCGGTATATTTCTCGATTCTCATCCCACACATAATCCTGGCTACAGCGATTGTTCCTTTAGCAATCACGACGCTTTATTTCGGGCTCCGCGGACGTTTCCCCAGTCATCGGCGGATCGCGCGATGGACTTGGCCGGCATGGATTTTCGTCTCGGCAACGGGCGTGATCATCTACCTGCTGCTGTTTAAGCTCTACACGCCCAAGCTCCCGCCGCTTCACTAGGCTCGACAGGAAAGAAAAGCGGCGCAACCCGTGAGTCGCACCGCCTTCTCGAATCGTAAGGGTCGAGCTCGCCCGTTTCCGTTCAGGCTTTCGCGCTCGGACGACTCGACACCGCCTGGTGCCATCGCTGCAGATTCTTTTGCTCGGGCTTCATGCGGATGTCGCATGCGCGACCGAAATCGACCGCGGCCAGCGCTGTGATATCGGCTATCGTGTAGCGATCGCCCGCGATGAATTCCCGGTTTGCAAGCTCCGAATCGAGCCAGTCGAGCCGCTCGAACGCCGCCTGCCGGCATACTTCGCCCCAATCGGCCACCTGCGGGATACGTCCCTTGTAAAAACTGTTCGTGTTGCGGAAGCATCCCGCCATGTGTTCGAGGAGTTCCAATTCCATCCGCCGATGCCACATCTCGACCGTCGCGGCATCCTTCGCGTCGGGGCCGCCCATCAGACGCGGCTCAGGATGGAGCGTTTCGAAGTAGCGGCAGATCGCGACCGATTCCGAGATAAAGGTCCCGTCGTCGAGTTCCAGCACCGGCACCAGCCCCATCGGATTCTTTGCCAGGAAGGCAGGCTCGCGGTGCTTCGCGCTCGGTATATCAACCTGTTCGTAGGGAACCTCGATACTCTTCTCAGCGAGAAAAATTCGTACGCGGCGTGGATTTGGAGCACGGGTGAACTCGTAAATTTTCATCGATTCCTCCTGGCTGCGCGCGGGCGCAGACTGTTCAATCGAGAAGCGCCGGCCAGTTCGCCTGGTCTTAGACTGGGGCGAAGGTCCAGCGATGAAGTTTGGAGAGTGAGACCGGCACCGTTTGTATATCCGTGAAGCGTCGAGGGCAACAGCGAAAATTTCGCGTTCGCGCTTAGTCTCCAACAGAGGCGCGGTCCGAAGACCGCGCCCCATCATAGCGTTGGCGAATCGAAGGACGTCGACTAGTGAAGTGATCCCGGCTATCTAACGATCATCGATGGGACGCGATGGAGAGTCACGATGGCAACCGTCCTCGGCATCAATCACGTCGCGCCAGGCCACCGTTTCCGGGCTTCGCGCCGACATAGACCAGGCAATCGATCCGCGGTACCAATCGGCGCGACGCTGCGCGCCGCTTTGCGAGATCTATATTTGGTTGAACCGAGGGCTTTGACACTGCCGACGTGAAGGATTCTAGTTCAGTCCTTAAGGAACTCGGAAGCTGAGCAACAGACACATCTAAGGGAGAACGCGATGCCTGATTACGAGATTTTCGAGCTAGGTGATGTCGTCCTTCAGTCGGGGATTACCCTGCCGCAGGCGAAGCTGGCTTACAAGACTTACGGTGCTTTGTCCCCGTCGCGTGACAACGTCATCGTGATGCCGACGTTCTATGGCGGCCAACATACGGACACTGAACTGATGATGGGAAAAGGGCGCGCGCTCGACCCGGCGCGCTACTTCATCATCGTACCCAACATGTTTGGTAACGGCCTGTCATCCTCGCCCAGCAATACTCCGTCGCCGCTGGACCGCGGTGCTTTTCCCGCCGTTAGTCTCTACGACAACGTAATATGCCAGCATCGGCTTGTTACCGAACGCCTTGGCATCAGACGCATCAGGCTTGTGGTCGGATACTCGATGGGCGCTCAGCAAGCCTTTCAATGGGGCGCGCTCTACTCCGACATGGTCGATGCGATCGCGCCGCTATGCGGTTCCGCTCGCACCTCGCCGCATAATCAATTGTTCCTCGATGGGGTTAAGGCCGCACTGCTCGCAGATAGTTCATTCGACGACGGATGGTATGAAGCGCCGCCGGTAAGAGGCTTGCGGGCATTTAGCCGCGTTTACGTAGGGTGGCTCCTGTCACAGGATTTCTTTCGAGAACATGAGTACCGCAACATAGGCCGTGCATCGATGGAGGATACGGTGCGGTTCTTTGACGGATACTTCAGGAGCCGCGATGCCAATGACCTCCTCGCGATGCTGTCGACTTGGCAGCACGCCGACATCAGCGCCAATCCTGTCCACAACGGTGACTTTGGCGCGGCGCTGAGAGCGATACGGAGCCGCGCCGTCGTGATGCCATGCGAAACCGACCTCTATTTTCGGGTCCGCGACAACGAGTTGGAAGTGGAGCGCATGCCAAACGCGGAGTTGCGTCCGATTCGATCGATCTGGGGACACGTCGCGGCTTACGGCGTTAATCCTGCTGACAATGAATTCATCGATGCTGCTTTGAACGAGCTGCTCGCATAGCAACTGTCACGGGGGCGGGATCTTCCGGCGCGGTGGTATGGTAGCCGCTCGCCTCAGCGAAGACTCGCATCGCAGTGACCAAAAACAAAGGTTCCCTGCGAGCTGAGAACCGCCGCCAACAGCGCCCCAAAAAAAGAGGCGCGGTCCGAAGACCGCGCCCCAGTTGTAGCGCATGGAAGCTCAGGGCGTCGACTAGCCCTTGAGGAAGTCGCGCACCGCCGAGCAGAATGCCGCCTGCTGCTCATACATCGGCATGTGTCCGGCCTGCTTGATCTTCACATCCTTGGCGTTCTTGATCCGGCTGGTGAATTCACCGGCATAGATCGGTGGAATCAGACGATCAGACTCGCCCCACAGCACCAGCGTGGGAGATTTGATCCGATACGCGCGCTTCTTCAGGCCACGGTCCGGAACCGGCCACAGAAACTTCGACGCCATCGCGAGACGCTTTACGCGCTCGACGTACATCGCTTCGAGTTCCTTGAAGTCTTCCGGGATGGTGGTGAACGCCTTCGC
>JBJKQX010000526.1:0-3861 GCA_046704965.1 Binataceae bacterium (SeqCode) | reverse complement strand
TGACGGGAAGCAGATCGATGAAAATGGGGAGTCCACCCGCGCCAAACAAGCCGGTGATGGGGTCGATATCCGTGGTCGTGCGGCAGACCAGCCGACCGACCGGCGTCCGGTCGAAGAACGTCATCGGAAGATGCTCGTCGTGCCTGAAAAGAGCGAGTCGCAGGTCGGAGAGACTGTACTGCGCCACCTTCATGGTGAGATAAAACTGCCCGTAGAAGGTCACGAACTCGCCAATCAGCAGCACCACGTAGACGACTCCCATCGCGAGCAGGCCATGGCCGCCGGAGTGGGCCAGAATCGGCGCGAGCCAATGCGGCGCGGGATGGTTGTGCCCCGTCAGGAACATGTCGATGGTGAGCTTTACGATATAGGGCTGCGCCAGGGCGAAGGCCGAGTTGAACGGCATAAGGATGAGCGAAAGCAGAAACAGCCACTTGTATGGGCGCACGAACTCCCACACCCATCTGATCAGGGCGACGTCGTAAACCCGTCCGGAATCCTGCTGTTCAGCGCTTTCCTGCATCGCTCAGTAGCGTTCCAATTCCTCTTCGAGCAGCTGCCGCTGGAAAAGCTCGGCGTAAATTCCACGATGCGCCATCAGTTCCTCGTGAGTTCCGCGCTCCGCAATCTCGCCATCTTCGAGCACGACGATATGGTCGGCGTCCCGCACGGTTGAGGCGCGATGGGCAACCACGATGGTTGTCCGGCCCTCGACGCTTTCCGACAGGCTTCCCAGAACGGCTCGCTCGGTCTCGGTATCGACACTGGAGAGCGCGTCGTCCAGCACCACGACCGTGGGGTCGTAAGTCAGCAGACGGGCAATCGTGACCCGCTGCTTCTGACCGCCCGACAGCGCCATCCCGCGTTCACCCACCATCGTGTCGAACCCCTTGGGCAGGCTGGCGAGGTCGGTTTCAAGACCTGCCGTGCGCGCGGATGCCTCGATCACCGCCATGTCGGTTCGGGGATTGCTGAAGGCGATATTGCGAGCCAGTGTGTCGGAGAACAGCGTGGGGTCCTGCGGGACCACCCCAACAGTACGGCGCAAGGCTCTGAGCGGCAGTTCGCGGATGTCGCGTCCGTCGAGCAGGACACGCCCGCGAGTCGGGTCGATAAGCCGCGCGAGCATCTTTATCATCGTCGACTTGCCCGAGCCGGTGCGCCCGACTATGGCGAGCTTCTCGCCGGGAGCCACCTTTACATTGATATCCTTGAGTACGTAGGGCAGTTTGCCGTCTCTCGGGCCGCCGTTTCGCGCCAGGTAGCTGAATGAGACATTGTCCCATTCAATTGCGCCATCGACTTCGATTCGCTCCTCGGGGCCTTCGACCGTGAGCGTCGATTGAGCGTCGAAGATCTCGTTAAGCCGTTTCATCGCGGCCTTGCCGCGCTGATAAATCGACAGCATCCATCCGAGCGACGTGGTCGGCCAGGCAAGCTGTCCCAGGTAGCTCATGAATGCGACAAGGTCGCCGATCGACATCTGATGCGCCATGACCAGCGAGCCGCCGTAGATGAGAACGATCATCACGGAACTCGCCACGGTCGCCCGGATCATCGGCAAAATCGCGCCCCGGATTCGGGCCAGCGCAAGCCCGTTGTCGTTGTAATCGTCGTTGAGTACGCGAAATCGCCCGGCGTCGTGATTCTCGAGCGCGTAGGCCTTGACGACGTGGACTCCTGCCAGGCTTTCCTGAACCTTGGCTCCTATCGCGCCGAGTCCCTCCTGAACCCGGAGATTGCGCTCCATCAGGGCGCGCGACAGCTTTCGCATCCCGACCAGCAGGATCAGGTAGGGTGCGACGGAGGCTATCGTCAGGCGCGCGTTGAGCGAGAACATGAAGGCCAGGGCGTAGACGTAATAAAGGGGAGTGTTGGTCAGAGTCAGGATGCCCATCCCGACCAGCATCCTGACCGCGGTCAGGTCGTTGACCATCCGCGACATCAGGTCCCCGGTCTTGATGCGCTGATAGAAGTCGGGCCCAAGCTTGACCAGGCGCGCGAACAGGTCGTTGCGGATGTCGTATTCGATGTAGCGGCCGGTGTTGAAGATGACGAACCGCGAAAACCATCGCACCACGCCCATCACCAGCGCAGCCGCACCCATCGCGAGCGCGTAATGCGTCAGCCTCTCCGGATGGCCCGCCTGCAATGCGTCGATGGCGTCGCGGATGAACAGCGGAATGATCATCGCGAGCGTCGCAGTTACGAGCGTGCACAGGATTCCGAATCCGTATCGGAGCCGGTACCGCCGGATGTAGACGAGAAGGCGTCTCATGAAGCACCGACTAAGTTATTCACTTATCGAAAGGAATAGAAGTGACCCGCGAAGACCCGGGCATGTCCCGACTGCGCGCCGCGCCACCGCGCTCAGAGGCGACGGCTCTTCAGCTTTCGCTCGTAAAGCTTGGCGTACTTCAGGAAGACGTAGAACGCCGCGCTCATAGAGGCATAAAGGCCGCGTCCGCCTTCACGAAATCCGCCACGAAGGACATAGAAGTTGAAGAATCGCCATGCCGGGTTGGTGAACATCCTGACCGCCGTCAGGGGGCCTGGTTCATGCTCGATCGCGGCGCGAGTGGAAAAGCGGTTGATAGTGGCGACATGATCCGACACGTCGCGATAGCTGAAGTGAAGAATCTGATGCTCGAGCCGGTCGACCCGTCCGTCGACGACCACCTTGTCATGCGGGTCGCGTCCGCCAATATGGCCGCGTTCGCGCCGAAACAGCCGCAGGGGCCGGTCGGGATATAGGCCGTGCGAGAAATAGTGGCCGAGATGGTACAGGATACGCCGGATGCGATAACCGTCGGCAGCTCCGGGCGAGGACACGGTCGCGAGAATCTCGGCGCCGAGGTCGTGAGTGGCCTGCTCGTCGGCGTCCATCAGAAGCACCCACTCGCCACTGGCGCGGTCGAGCGCCATCTGTTTCTGCCTTACGTAGTCGGTGAACTCGTGTTGATAGACTTTTGCACCCAGAGTTTTGGCGATCTCGACGGTTGCGTCGGTGGAAAAAGAGTCCACCACCACCAGTTCGTCGCAGAACCATGCGCTCTTGAGGCACTGGCCGATGAGTTCCTGCTCATTGCGGGTTATCACGATGAGCGAAATTGTCGGATGGTCAGGCATCAGGACTTCGGCTTTGCCGACTGGCTGGTGGACACCATTTCCTCAAGGAGGAAACGTGCCGATGACCGGCTGGCGGCGCGGTAGGCTTCCTCATCTATATGTCCGCGCATCAGTTCGACGCGCAGGAACAGAAAATACGTCTGCACCACGTCGGAGCGGCAGTAACGATGAATCTCGTCGAGTCGTCCGGACTCGTAATACTCCTGCACCATCGAGCCGTCCATCCCGCGCTTGCCCGGCATCCCGATCATCCGGAGCAGCAGATTCATGCCGCCGGTGAGCGGAACCGCGCCGTAATTGGTCAGGTAGTCGCACAGATCGAAGTGACGCTCGTCGGAGTAACGACGGCGCGCCGGACTGCCCTCGCGGAAGTGGACGGGCGCGGAAATTCCATAGCGCAGGGCGGCCAGTTCCAAGACCGGCAGATCGAAGCGCCGCCCGTTGAAGCTGACCAGCGTGCCGGCGAAGCGCTCGTAGCGCGCCCAGAAATCGCGCACCAGATTCTCTTCGGAATAGTCGTCCAGGGCCAGACTTTCGACCGATTGAAGTACATGGTCGTCGCCGACTTTTCCGATTGCGATCGAGATTGGTAAATGAAGCGTGATGGGCAGAAAATCCGTGCCGCGACGGCGCCGCGTCTCGTCCGAGTAGCGCTCGTATGCCTGCTCGTCGGTCAGGCCCTCGTCCGCGGCGAACACCTTATTGATAAGACGCTTGTCTATCCGGGTCTCG
>JBJKQX010000525.1:0-8082 GCA_046704965.1 Binataceae bacterium (SeqCode) | reverse complement strand
GGCGAACGATGGAGCTGGGAGACGATGACCCGCTCGGTGCCATTGACCATGAAGGTTCCATTGGCGGTCATCAGCGGGATCTCGCCAAAGTAAACCTCCTGCTCCTTGACGTTGCTGATCGAGCGGCGCCCGCCTTCGACGTCCCAGATTACGAGCTGAATCTTGACCTTCAGCGGCGCCGCGAAGGTCATCCCGCGCTGATGGCACTCCTCGACGTCGTACTTGGGATGCCCCAGTTCGTAGCTCACGAACTCGAGCGAGGCGGTCTCGTTGAAATCCTTGATTGGGAAGACCGACTTGAACACCGCCTGAAGGCCGCGTTCCTCGCGCTGGTCGGACGAAACCTCGGCCTGGAGAAACTCTTCGTACGATCTCTTCTGGATCTCGATCAGGTTCGGGATATCGATGATCTTCTTGATCTTGCCAAAGGAGCGGCGAAGACGAAGATTGCTCGTGACCTGACTCTGTTGGGCCATCATTTACCCGCTTTGCGCGCAAGCCCGCACCCGCGCGCAGTGAAATCCTGAAAAAAATAATGATCGCGGGCGCGCAGATTCCCCTGCACGCCCGACTCGTTGCAAATTCGGACTTTGAAGGCCGTATGTGCGCATGACTCGCGCATCGGGCCTTCCGGCTTCAAGCCGCCTGTCAACAGATCGTTCGGCTCCTCTACTTGAGTTCCACCGTTCCGCCGGCCTCTTCGATCTTCTTCTTGAGATCCTCGGCCTCGGCCTTGCTGACACCTTCCTTGACTGGCTTGGGAGCCCCGTCCACGAGGTCTTTGGCTTCCTTGAGTCCGAGCCCGGTGATTTCGCGCACAACCTTGATGACCTGGATCTTCTTGTCACCCGAGCCCGTCAGCACCACCGCGAACTCGTCCTGCTCTGCCGCCGGAGCCGCACCCGCCGCCGGCGCTCCGCCAACCGCTGCCACGGCAACCGGAGCTGCCGCCGAAACACCAAGCTCCTCTTCGAGCTCCTTTACCAAAGCCGCGGCATCCATCAGGGAGAGATTCTTCAGGTAATCCTTGACCTGATCCCGGCTGAGCTGCACGTCAGACATCTTATGCTATCTCCTTAATTCTCGCGTCCGGGGAGATGTGGGAGCGCCCCGAAAGCCTCTGTATTTCGAATCCGTTGTCTACTGTCTCGCCCTTCACGCCCGGAAGACGCAACCTCCGGACAATCATGGACTGCTATGCCGCCGCTGCCTCGCCGGTCTTCTTGCCAATAGCGTCGACCAGACGGGCAAGACCCGCGGCCGGCTCGTTCAGGAGGCGCACCAGGCGGGTCGCGGGCGCATTAATGAGCCCGAGCAGCTGACCCAGAACAACCTCGCGAGGCGGAAGCGTCGCGAGGGCCTCTATCTCTTCCGCGGTAATCGGCTTGCCGTCGAGTACTCCGCCGCGAACCTTGAACTTTTCGCCCAGGCTCTTGAACGAAGCTACCGTCTTGGCGAGCTCGACCGGGTCATCCGTGCCAAAAATGAGCGCCACGGTACCACCCAGTTGCGAATCGAGCTCGGCAAAGCTGGTGTCCTTGATAGCGCGCCGGATAAGGGTGTTCTTCGCAACCTTGAACTCGCCCCGTGCAGCCCTGAGCTTGCGCCGCACGTCGGTCGTTTCCTCAACCGTCATCCCACGGTACTCGGATACGACAGCGATGCTGGCCGCTCGAAAGCGCTCGCTAAGCTGCTCAACGACCGCGGGTTTCTGATCTCTTCTCATCTCGTTAGACCGTAATTCCTGAAAACTCAGGCCGCCTTGGCGACGTCCTTGGCGGCAGCCGAAGTGTCAACGTTTACTCCGGGGCCCATCGTCGACGAAACCGCAACACCCTTTATGTAGTTGCCTTTCGCTCCCGACGGCTTCGCGCGCCATACGGCGGCGAGCAGAGCGTGCGCGTTCTCTACCAGTTTCTCCGCCCCGAAACTGAGTTTGCCCAACGGGGCATGAACCACACCCGCCTTGTCGACCCGGAAATCGACCTTTCCGGCCCTGACCTCAGAAACGGCCTTGGCAACGTCAAAGGTCACCGTACCGACCTTCGGGTTGGGCATCAGACCACGCGGGCCGAGAATCTTACCGATCCGACCAACCATCGACATCACGTCGGGAGTCGCGATAACCCGGTCGAAATCGAGCCAGTTTTCTTCCTGTATCTTTTTAATAAGCTCTTCGCCGCCAACGAAGTCGGCACCGGCTTCACGCGCTTCGCGCTCCTTGTCGCCCTTGGCCAGCACCAGCACCCGCGTGACCTTGCCGGTCCCGTGGGGCAGTACCACAGTGGCTCGAACGTTTTGATCCGCCTGGCGCGGATCGACGTTGAGCCTTATCGCCATCTCGACGGTCTCGTCGAATTTGGCGGCCGGATTGGCGGCGACCAAACCGAGCGCTTCCTGCAGCGAGTAGCGCTTCTGCGCGTCGACATTCTTGGCAACTTCGCGATATTTCTTGCCCGCCATGAGACTGTGGCCTTCTCCTACTCGACGACCTGGATACCCATCGAGCGCGCGGTACCCGAAACTGTTTTTATCGCGGCGTCGAGGTCTATCGCGGTAAGATCCTGCATCTTGGTCTTGGCGATTTCCTCGACCTGCGCCCGGGTGACCGTCCCCACCTTGGTCTTGTTGGGAGCGTTGGACCCTTTTGCGATTCCCGCGGCCTTTGCGAGCAACACCGACGCGGGCGGGCTCTTGGTGATAAAGGTAAACGAACGGTCCGCATAGACCGTGATGATTACCGGAATCACCAGCCCCTGCGCGTTCTGCGTCTGAGCGTTGAACGCCTTGCAGAATTCCATGATATTGACGCCGCGCTGACCCAGCGCGGGCCCGACCGGAGGCGACGGATTTGCCTGTCCGGCCGGAATCTGCAGCTTTATCTGCCCGATAACTTTCTTCGCCACTTAACCGATTTCCCGCACGTTCCGAGCAAGTTCCCTCCACCCCGAACCGCGCACGACCGGAGCAGACGGCGGACTTGAGTATTTCCTATGCCTTCTCTACCTGGACAAAATCGAGTTCAACCGGGGTGGCGCGTCCGAAAATCGAAATCAATACCCGCACCTTGCCCTTTTCGGGCTTGACCTCTTCGACCGTTCCGTTGAAGTCCTGGAAGGGCCCGTCGATTACCTTGACCGCTTCGCCCACCTCGAACAGAACCTTGGGCTTGGGACGGAGCGCACCCTCTTCCATCTGTTGGGTAATTTCGCGGACTTCGGATTCCGGCACCTCCGGCGGAGTGGTCGAGTGACCGACGAAGCCGGTAATTTTCGGCGTGCTCTTGATGACGTGCCAGGTGTCGTCGTCGAGCACCATGTTGACGAAGATGTAGCCGGGGAAGAACTTGCGGCTCGAGATCTTGCGCTGACCGCCCTTGCCGAGTTCCTGAACGCGCTCCACCGGAACCAGGATCTCACCGATCCTGCCTTCCATATGCAGCGAACGCACTCTCTCCTCAAGCGCGGCCTTGGCCTTGTGCTCGTAGCCCGAGTAGGTATGCACGACGTACCACTTCATCCGCGGGTCGCCGCCACT
Source organism: Binataceae bacterium (SeqCode) (assembly GCA_046704965.1). Lineage (GTDB taxonomy): Bacteria > Desulfobacterota > Binatia > Binatales > Binataceae > DTIX01. The sequence goes on along the minus strand of JBJKQX010000525.1, from coordinate 4,545 downwards.
GCGGGCTTCGCCACCGGCTTCGCGCCCCTCGTCGTCGCGCCGGATATCTTCTTTTTCAGCTTCCGTCATCAAAAAAACGGCTTTCGGCCGCCTTGGACCCTGCCTGAACCTTAGCGAAATCAGCGCAGCAACATGCGCACGATGCGCGTAGCGCCAAAATCCACCAACCCCAACCAGACCGCCATCACGAACGTCAGAGCCACGACCACGATCGTCGCCTGCATCGTTTCCTTGGGCGAGGGATAGTGAACCTTGGAAAGCTCCACCCACGCCTCCTGGACGAAACTCACCGCCTGATTAAGGTAACTTTTCAGCTTATCCATATCGCCGCTCTAACACAAGCGCGCTTCTTCCATGATGGCGGGTCAGGCAGGATTCGAACCTGCAACCCTCGGATTTGGAGTCCGATGCTCTAGCCGTTGGAGCTACTGACCCTCCGCGAGGCTGCTTCGCTCTTCGTCAAGAAGCCTCGAAAGCCCGTCTCGGCTTACACCTTCACCTCGCGATGGAGGGTATGGGTGCGGCAACTCGGGCAGAACTTCTTGATCGAAAACTTTTCGGTTTGCCGCTTCTTGTTTCTGCTGCTGGTGTAGTTGCGGCGCTTGCAGGCGTCACACGCTAGTCCAATAAGGTCTCTCATGAGCCGTTAAACCCGAAAGGCAGCTTGTGCTGCGCTGAAATGGGGATTCTGAAAGCCCACGACGGGAATCGAACCCGTGACCTCTTCCTTACCAAGGAAGTGCTCTACCGACTGAGCTACATGGGCATTCTTCCGCGATTGAAACTCCCGCACTGTATCGAAATTCAGCCTCGAAATGCGTTGTCTGGAGCGGGAAACGGGATTCGAACCCGCGACCCCGAGCTTGGAAGGCTCGCGCTCTACCAACTGAGCTATTCCCGCTCTCCTCGTCGATCTATCTGCTGGTGGAGAGGGGAGGATTCGAACCTCCGAAGGCATAAGCCGGCAGATTTACAGTCTGCTCCCTTTGGCCACTCGGGAACCTCTCCTTAACCGTTCTCATGCCGAAGCCGATGGCCAGAGTTGAACTGGCAACCTACTGATTACAAATCAGTTGCTCTTCCATTGAGCTACATCGGCAAGAACTAAAAGCGGAAAACTATGTGGAGCTTACCACGCTGTCAAGCTCTCCGCTATCCTTTGACCCGCCGTGCCTGCCCGTCGCCCGCCATATGCCGTGAGCCAAACCTCGGATCGCTCCTACGCCCCGACGTTCCCTGCCCGGTTCCGGTCTACCCTTGCCCGGCGGTGCCGCGTCGGCGGGCAATCTCGAACAACGCCACCGCCGTCGCCACCGAAACGTTAAGCGAGCCGACCTTGCCGCGCATCGGAATGTCGACGACAAAATCGACCGTTTTCTTCACGATCTCGCGTACGCCCTTGCCCTCCGACCCGACCACGATAGCGAGCTTGCGATTGACGTCAACTTCATAGAGCGAGACGCCACCGTCCGGCGAAAGCGCCGCAATCCAGTAGCCGGCTTCTTTCAGCTGCTCCAGCGTCCGGGCGACGTTGGCGCATCGCGCTATCTTCAGATGGATCCACGCCCCCGCCGAGGACTTGATGGCGGCCGGGGTGATACCCACCGTTCGGTCACGGGCAAGCACGACCGTGCTCAGTCCCGCGCACTCGGCTGAGCGCAGGATCGCACCCAGATTGCGCGGGTCGGTAACTCCGTCGATAACCAGCAACGGGTCGGGCCCGCCTTCCAGCGCATCCTCAAGCGCGACGTATCGATATTCCTGCGCGAGGGCCAAGATTCCTTGATGCCGCGCGCCGGGTCCGGCCAGACGATCGAGTTCCCTATCATCGCATCGGACGATCCGTCCGCCCGAGGAGCGAACCTCGTCCATCTCGCTCGCGAACCGTCGCTCGTCGCCGGCGCGAACGTGAAGCGATCGAACCATCTGCGGCGCCGCCCGCAGCAGTTCGCGAACCGGCTCGACGCCAAACACGACCTCGCCGGGGCTCTCGCCACCGCGCGGATGGCGATGTTCTTTGCGCGGCGAACCGTCGCCGCCACGACGCGGATACTCTTCTTTCTGTCGGCCTCGACCCTGCCTCATCAGGGCACGAATACTATCCGGCCCGCCACGAGACACGCAAAACACGTTTCATTGCCGCTCGACAGCATCTAGACTGTCAGGCGGTCGCCGAACGCGACCCTGCTTTCCGGAATGCCCAGAATCACGACTCTAGACCGATACGTTGCCCGCGAAGTGCTGGGACCATTTTTCCTCGGCGTGCTGTTGCTCACGTTCGCGCTGGTCACGGGCCGGATGCTCAAGCTGACCGAGATGGTGGTGAACCACGGGGTCTCGCTGGGCGAGGTGGCAGGCCTGATCGGCTACATAATGCCGTCATTCCTTGAACTCACGTTCCCGATGGCGGTGTTGCTCGGCGTGATGCTCGGATTCGGCAGGATGTCGGGCGACCGGGAGATGATCGCGGCGCGCGCCTGCGGTGTCAGCCTGTACCGGCTTGCGGCGCCGGTGATGGTGCTGGCGCTGGTGGTCTATCTGGTATCCTCGTGGTTCGCCTTCTCGGTGAGTCCGTGGGCCAACCGCAGCCTGGAAAACAATCTCTTTCACCTGACGCAGACGCAGGCTTCCGCGGCGATCAAGGAAAAGGTCTTCATCCACGAATTCAGGGATCTGGTCATTTACGTCGATCGGGTCGAGTCCGACGGCTCCAAGCTCCACGGAATCTTGATCTCCGACACGCGAACGATGGGACGACAGAATACTATTGTTGCCCGCAGCGGCATCCTGGTGCCCGACCTGCGCGCGGGAACGCTCACGCTCAGGCTCTACGACGGTTCCATCTTTGGAGTGAACTCCGCGAACAACTCGACCAGCGTGACCAGTTTCAAGGTCTATGACCTGACGGTCAGACCCACGGCAAGATTCCGGCCGGGCGATCTGGATACGAGCGAGATGTCCTACTCGCAACTCATCTCTCGCGTAAACAAGGGAAATGCAGCCGGCAAGCCCGACTACGACGCTCTGACCGAAGTGGCTCGCAAGTACACCTTGCCAATAGCATCCCTGCTGTTTGCGCTGCTCGGAATTCCGCTCGGCTTGAAGCCTGCCCGCGGAGGCCAATCCGAGCGCTTCGGAATCGCCATCAGCCTGTTCTTTCTTTATTACGTCCTGATGAAAATCGGGCAGACCTTCGCGGAATCCGGGCGGCTGAACGCGTTTGTGGCGATGGGAATTCCGGACGTTGCTTTCGTTTTTCTTTCGATATGGATGTTCGTCCGTGCGGCTGAGGACCGGGGAGATCAGGGTCGTGGTCCTGGAGACTTCATCTGGGAGCTTATCGAGCGCCTCGAACGGAGCAAGGACAAAGGCGACAAAAATGAAAAGGAGGCGGCATGAAGCTTCGACCCAGATTGTCGCCAACGATGGATCGCTTCCTGGCCCTGCAGTTTCTTGGCCCGTTTCTTGTGTGCCTTACCGCCTTTACCGCGGCGTATCTGCTGGGAGACGTATTCGGACGTTTCGACGATCTCCTCCACTATGGCGGACTCGGTCTGCTCGGAGTGGAATATTTCGCCTTGAAACTACCGCTGATGGTCACACAGCTGTTGCCGATCGCGTGTCTTGCCGGAGTGCTGCTCGGATTTGCGCTCCTCAACCGCAGCGGCGAGGTGCTTGCCTGCCAGCAGTTGGGAATAAGCCGCCTCGAGATGATGGTGCCGGTGCTGATGGTCGCGGCGCTAATATCGCTATTCGATTTCGCGGTGAGTGAGACCGTGGTGCCGCTCGCCACCCGAGAGGCCAAATACCTTTACAACGTTCAGTTGAAGAAGCGTCAACAGAACGCGGTCTTCGCCGACCATCATATCTGGGTGCGAACCCGAAGCGGATTTCTTTCCGCGGAGACCTATCAGCGCAGGAAGGATCTCCTGCTCGGCGTAACCGCCTATCACATCGCGCCGGATTTCAAGGTCAAACGTATCTTTCATGCCAAATCGGCCAGATGGGACGGGCACGGATGGAAAACCGATGGCGTCACGCGCTACACGCTTGAACAGGGTGGCACCGTCGCCACCGCCAAAACCGACGGATTCAAGGTCGACGTAAAGCTCTCGGACCTGAACATGCTGCGTCTGGACCCCGAAGAGTTCAGCCTCTGGGAACTCGACCGTTATATCGACCAGCTTCGCAGCGAGGGGCTCAACCCCGGCGGATACCTGGTGGACCGCGACCTTAAGTACGCGATGCCGCTCGCGTGCCTGATAATGGTCGCGCTGGGAATCGCCCTGAGCCTCGACCCGTTGCCGCGAAATCTGAGTCTGGGCCGCAGCTTCGGTCTCGCAATCGCGATCGGGTTCGGCTACTGGCTCTCGCTCGGGATCACCACCTCGCTAGGCGAGTCACAGCTCTTGCCGCCGTGGTTTGCCGCATGGTCGCCCAACGCCTTGTTCGCGATCCTGGCGGTCGGAATCTTCATGTTCGGCGAAGAACGATAGAACGATAAAGCGAAAAGCCATGAAGCGGCGCGGGATTGCGGGCAAACTC
>JBJKQX010000524.1:0-3730 GCA_046704965.1 Binataceae bacterium (SeqCode) | reverse complement strand
CTTCATGCCGATGCCGACACCCACGACAACTTCCGGAATGTCCGCGCCCTCCAATGCGATCCTGGCCGGATGCGCTTCGGACTCCAGTGAGTAACTTCTGGTCGCCTTCATGGAAAGTGCCCCCAGGCGATAGCCGCGGACAAATCAGCGCCTATTTCTTTGACGCGCCACGTGCCGCTCCTGGGAAATCGCGATCAATTCGGCCGCGGACCAAGATACGCATCTCAGTCGAAACCTTCGTCCGGCTCAGTCGCTCGATTAGTGTCGCCTGGGCCGTCAGGCGATGTTTCGCAAGCTCGCGAGTAAATTCAAGGTCCTTGTCGCGGCCCGCAACGTACTTCGATAATGCCAAGTCGTGAATCTCAAGACAGAGGCCGGTGATGCCAACGGTATTCGGATTGCTGATTCGGATCAGACGGTCACGCCAGCCACGCGGCAGCACCGCCGTATCCTCACCGACACCCTGCGCGTAATAACCGTAAAGCTCATGGAACGACGAACCCTCACCGATACTGCCATCGATCAAGTCAGCCAGCTCGGGGTGATTTTTTGGAAAGACATCGGCCTCGGCAGAGACAAGCAAGGCTGTCGGTGCGTCGGGAAACTGGCCCAAAACCGACTGACTCCCGATGATAATGACTTCACGGTCGTTTGCTATTGCACCTGCCGCACGAATGATGTGCTCAAGCTCGGAACGCTTCATAGATTCGTCTGCGCTCCTGAGTTGTTAACATTCCCGCAAATGGGGAAGACTGTCTAAGCCGCGCCCCCTCCTCGCTGGGCTCCGTGATAAGCGCAGCGATCTCGCGGTACGACAGAGCAAGTATGCGCCGCCACTGCCCGATCCAGCGGGGTGGGTTCTTCCCGAACCGTCCACTCCAGCGCTTAATATTGTCCCGAGGTTTCGCCAGGAGATCGGGATCTCGCATGATCTTGGCTGCGATAACCGCATGCATCGCCAAGCTGCGAGCCTCAAGCAACCGATGCGTGGAATACGGCGCACTCACGACGGGTGCACGTGGCTCCCATGTCACAACCGCCTTTAACCCTGCGGACTTGCGTCGCGCGCGCAGACGCCGCATACGTTCGGCCGGCGTCAATGCGACGCCCGTCGCGGGCCGCCCTCGCCTGGATCGCTTTTGGAGAACAGATTGCATGATTAAGCGTAACGCATTACGATAATCCTGGCAAGCTGATCACGGTCCCACCAGTCGGGCCGACGCGGCGTGTTTTTTCCCGTTTGCAATAGCTCCATCACTTCGCAGGCGTCACCGTTCAAGCCGCCCAGCACAGCACGTGACGCCTGCGGATATTAGCGAATCCCGCCCCCGCTACCATTTCTTAGGCTTACGCTTCAGCTGCTCCCCGTAAGCCCTGCACTCGCACGAATCAATGGCGCGAGTGCAATTCATCGCGCACTGCCGCCCTACTTCGTCTTCGTCGCCGCACTCCGAGGCGTAGCGTCATCCGTGGGCAGTGGGGCTCGACTCCACCGAGCCCACCTCAGCACTGAATTTCTCGATCCCCTCCCACGTCATTACCGAACTCGCCGACAGGCCGGTGTCGACCCCCTCCGGTCATTCGGCACTTCCCTTCGCTGTCCGTCAGGAGTGGGCAGAGCGGACATTCGCTGCATTTCCCTGCAAACACATCACCATCGGCGTGACATGATCCAATCGCGTCCCGGTATGCTGCAGAGATGTCCGTAGCCGAATCCGCGTCTGTCCCGGCGGAGCAGATCAGTCTAGCGATCCGCGTTGTTCGTGGACGGCGGGTGCTGCTCGACAGGGAGCTCGCCACGTTGTACGGAGTCGCGACCAAGCGTCTCAACGAGCAGGTTAAGCGCAACCTCGATCGCTTCCCAGAGGACTTTCTCTTTCGGCTCTCCAGGGCAGAAGTGCAAGAGCTAAACCGGTCGCAAAATGCGACCGGTTCCCAGAAGCATCGGGATCCGCGCTTCCGACCCTATGCGTTCACGGAACACGGTGTAATCATGGCTGCCATGGTTCTGAACAGCCAACGAGCGGTGCAGATTAGCGTCTACGTGGTGCGCGCATTCGTGAAGCTGCGAGAAGCCCATTCCTCAAACAAGCAACTCGCCGCGAAGTTCGTTGAGCTAGAACACAAAATCGATACCCATGATCAAGCCATTGCGGGGATTCCCAAAGCAATCCGTCAGCTGATGACTCCACCTGGCCCCAAGCGCCGCGGAATCGGATTCACGGCTGATCTTGACCCCAAGACATGAATGACCGCTTGTCGGAAATGTAGACGTCTCGGCCCAGATTCCGGACGACGGCTCCTGGCCGACTGCACTCATTCCTGTCGCCCGGATTCCAGCACCGTGAAGCTCTCTGCGCCCGGGAAGCGGCTACTTCAGCGTGTCAGTGAGAAGAGTGGTTAGCTCTGACGTTCGAACCGAAGCCGCACGACATTCCTTGATCAGCACGTTCCAGTCGTCGGGAGGATGCCCGGCAGCGAGCATCTTCGAGAAGACTCGATACGCATCGCCTTTTGCGCCGTAGGCACGCTTGGTGTCTTCATCGTTCACCCAGCCCAGCGCGATGACCTTGCTCTCAACGTGGAACCTGAAGAACAGCCGATATTGCATGAAGAACTTCGCCCGAAACCAGTGCTTATATTTCGGACCAAGTGTGTCACCCTGTCGGAATTCGGCAACGGTGGGATCGCGAGGGATATTCTCGAATACGAGTTTGGCGATCGCCGCAAGTCGTTTCGTTGCATTCTTTCGAGGGAAGTTATGCGGATCCTTCCCCTTTAGGGCCTCGACTTGGAGGATTAATGCCTCCAGCTGCTCGAGAAACAGCGGATGCGCGAAGATCGACCAGCCGTTGATGACAAACGGCGCCGCAGGGATCTGCAATGTCATTCATCGTCCGGCGATAACGGCTCGTCGAGATCGACGTCGACGCGCCCGACGAGCGCCTGGATGCGTTCGCGCAGGCTCCCATCAAACGCTTTCAGCCGATCGGGATTTGCTTCCATGTCCCGGGACAGGAAGGCCAGAAATTCCCCGAGGACAGGGTCCTCCACATCCTCCGGCGATACTCGCTCAAGGATTACCGCACCATCGGGCTGGACGGAGTAGCGCAGTCTGTCGCGCTTACCGAGCTTCAGCACACGACGGATAGGGTCGGGCACCGTCGTCTGGTACCGATCAGTGACGGTTGATTCAGCGACAAGAGTCGCGGCTTCGGCGTTCACGGCAATTCTCCAAGAGGCTGAGACGCATGGTAATGCGTATGCATTACTACGTCAATACCCTTTCTATTCAATAGGTTGCGAAGTATTGGGGAACATAGTACTCCAGGTTGCGCACGGCAGCGATCATCGGCTCTGAGTGTCTACATCCGGGTCGGCTATCCGAGCCGCTGAACGTCCGCACATGGCTGATTGCGCCTACTCCGTCATCCGACTAGGCTTTACTTTCAAGCGCTCGTGGTTCTCAAAGCCGCTGGCATCTCGCCCTCCCCTTTACAGAACAATCGGTTACGCTGCCCGGAGCAGTCGACGTCGCCTGCGGATATTAGCGAATCCCGCCCCCGCTACCATTTCTTAGGCTTACGCTTTAGCTGCTCTCCGTAAGCCCGGCGCTCGACCGAATCAACGGGCTCGCGTGCAAGTCATCTCGCCCCCCCTACGTTGTCACTGAATTCCAAGGCCGAACGTCGTCCGTGATCAGCGTGGAGGTCCCCCGAAACCACACCAG
>JBJKQX010000523.1:0-5631 GCA_046704965.1 Binataceae bacterium (SeqCode) | reverse complement strand
AACAGCCACGTCGTAACCAACAACGTCGCCGCCGGCGTGATGGAACGGATGGGCTTCGGTTACGAGGAACTGAAGAAGATCAAGAGCGACATCATCATGATCACGCTGACGGGCTACGGCGACACCGGCCCGTATCGCGACTACGTTGCTTACGGTCCCGCGCAGGTGCCGCTCTCGGGTCTCTCGTCGTTGACCGGATACAAGGACTGGCCTCCGATGCATTCCGGGTTCAGCTATGCCGACCCGAACGCCGGAGCGCACGGCGCCTTCGCCGTTCTGTCTGCGCTTTACCATCGCGCCCGCACCGGCGAAGGGCAGTACATCGAGATGAGCCAGTGGGAATGCGCGATCGATGTACTCGCCGAAGGTCTTCTCGAATACACGATGAACGGGCGCGAGCCCGTGCGAAACGGCAACCGCGACCCGTACATGGCGCCGCACGGCAACTTCAAATGTCTCGACATGCCCGAAAAGGTGCTCGACCAGACCATCGACCGATGGGTCTCCGTCGTATGCGCCGACGACGCCGAATGGGGACGTCTCACCCGCGCGATTGGACGGCCGGAACTGGCCGATGACCCGCGCTTCAAAACGCTCGCCGCGCGCAAGCAAAACGAGGACGAGGTCGAGGCGATCATCAGCGAGTGGACTTCCACGCGCGACGTGAAGAGCGCGGCTGCCGAGCTTCAGGCGGCAGGTGTCGCCGCGGGCGTGGTTGCGGACGCCCGGTATCTTTCCGAAGAGGACCCGCAACTGCCCGCCCGCAACTACTTCGTCTACAAGGAGCATCCCGCGGTCGGCGTGAAGCAGCATTGCGGCATCCCGTGGAAGATGAGCGCAACGCCGTGCGAGGTGCAGTCGGCGGCGCCAACCTTGGGGCAACATACTGACGAGGTGCTGACCGGCATACTCGGTTACAGCGATTCCGAAGTGAAAGAGCTGCGCGAGAAGGGCGCGCTCAAATAGACGTCCGCGCGACGCGTCGGAGACAGGCGATGAAAACAACCGAAGTTCTGCTTGACCACCTGATGTTTCCCGAGGGTCCGCGATGGCATGAGGGGAAGCTTTATTTCTCCGACATGCACGCGCACAAGGTGATGACGGTCGACATGAACGGCGCCGCAAGCGTCGTATGCGAGGTGCCGAATTGGCCGTCGGGCCTCGGATGGCTGCCGGACGGGCGGATGCTGGTGGTCTCGATGACCGACCGCAAGCTGATGCGTCTTGAAGCTGACGGTCTCAAGCTCCACGCTGACCTGAGCAAGCTTGCCTCGTTCCATTGCAACGACATGGTGGTGGACGGCAAAGGCCGCGCTTACGTGGGCAACTTCGGATACAACCTCTATATCGACGAGCCGCAAAAGGCCGCCGAACTGGTGATGGTGACGCCGACCGGCGAGGCGAGCATCGTCGCGCGCGACCTGATGTTTCCCAACGGTGCCGTCATCACGCCCGACGAGCGGACGCTGGTGGTTGGCGAGTCGATGGCGCATCGGTTGACTGCTTTCGACATCCGGCCCGACGGCTCGCTTGCGAATCGCCGCGTATGGGCCGAGCTTGGCGACGACGCAATCCCCGACGGAATCGCGCTCGACGCTGAAGGCGCCATTTGGGTTGCCTCGCCGTTCACCAACGAGACGCTCCGAGTCTTCGAAGGCGGACGCATCGCCGAGCGAATCAAGTGCGCTCAGCAATCCATAGCCTGCGCGCTCGGCGGTCCCGACCGGCGCACGCTTTTCATCCTGGCCGCGGCCAGTATCGATCCCGAGGAGTGCAGGGCGAATCCGTCCTCGCGAATCGAGATAACCCGCGTCGAAGTGCCGGGCGCCGGATGGCCCTGATACGCGCGCAGGTGATGAAAGCCGCGGCGCGCTTCTCTAAACTGTCGAAAGAGGCACGGATGGGATGAATGCTGCGGACAAAACCGAAATTTTTCGTGAACGGCGAAAGCGCCTGATGAGCGCGCTGGGCGAGGGCGCGGTTGCGATCCTGCCGAGCGCGCCCGTCGCGGTGCGCTCCAACGACGTCGATTACGTCTATCGTCAGGACAGCGACCTTTATTATCTGACCGGATTCACCGAGTATCAGTCCGTCGCGCTGTTTGCCCCCGGGCATCCCGACGGAGAGTTCGTGATGTTCGTACTTCCCCGCGACAAGGAGCGCGAGACCTGGACCGGACGGCGGGCAGGCGTGGAAGGCGCGATGGTCGATTACGGCGCGGACAAGGCCTACACGATCGGCGAGTTCGAAACGGTCGTGCCGCGCTACCTTGAAAAAGCCGAGCGGCTTTACTACTCGATCGGCGCGGACGAGCGGATGAACAACCGCGTGCTCGCGATGCTGCACTCGGCGCAGGCGATGCGCCCGCGCACCGGGGCGGGACCGTCCGCGACTTTCGACCTGCGCGAAATAATCCACGAGGCGCGGCTTCGCAAGGAACCCTCCGAAATCGAACTGATGCGCAAGGCGGGCGCGATTTCGACCGAAGCGCACAAGCGCGCGATGGCCGAGGCGCGTGGCGGGATGATGGAGTGGGAAATCGAGGCGCTGGTCGATTACACGTTCCGCAAAAGCGGCGCGGCCGGACCCAGCTACCCGTCCATAATCGCTTCGGGACCCAATGCCGCCGTGCTTCATTACGTCAGTAACGATCGCCAGCTTCGCCAGGGTGAACTTCTGCTTGTCGACGCGGGATGCGAGTATCAGTTCTATGCATCCGACATCACGCGGACCTTCCCAATAAACTCGCGCTTCTCATCACTTCAGCGCGCTCTCTACGAAGTCGTGCTCGAAGCGCAATTGAAAGCGATCGAGATTATAAAGCCCGGAGTCCACGTCGAAGAGCCGCACGAGGCTGCGGTCAAAGTGCTGGTCGAAGGGATGCGCCATCTGGGCCTGCTCAAAGGCTCGACCGACGAGATAATGTCGAGCGGCTCGTATCACCGCTTCTACATGCATCGCACCAGCCATTGGCTCGGGATGGACGTGCACGACGTGGGGCTATACCGGGTCGAGGGCGCGTCACGCCTGCTCGAACCCGGGATGGTTCTGACGGTCGAGCCGGGACTTTATATCGCGCCCGACGACGAAGAAGCATCGGAGAGCTTTCGCGGTATCGGGATCAGAATCGAGGACGACGTGCTGGTGACGCCCGACGGCCACGAAGTTCTGACCGCCGCAACGCCCAAAAGCATCGCCGACATCGAAGTGCTCACTGTCGGTTGAGTGACTCATAGTCAGCGAAACGAAACCAAAAGCTTGCGAAAGCAAGCTGTATCGGACTATATGACGAAGTAAAGGCGGAAATATAAGCCAAATCCAACTTCAGAGGGGGGGGCGCGTCCTTGTCGTCTGCGAAGCTTTTCGTACTCGTTCTAATCTGCGCATGCACTCTCTCGGCATGCTTCCAGTGGACCGAAGACACACAAGGTAACCTTCAATCGGTCGGATTGCCGGGAGTGCCGATCTGGAAATCGAGCGCTCCGCCCGCCGAAGTGACGCCCACCGATTTGGGCTTTACGCCAGAGGAAGCAGCGAAAATGGGTGGTCCTGTCCTGGTCGAGCCGGCCGGGCCCGACTCCAGAGCCTATCGCTATCGTTTCTATCCCGCTTCGAATAACCAGTGCGAGAACGATCTCAAGAAGCTGCTCGCCGAACGCAAACAGGATGGCGCGACCGGCCCGGAACCCTATTGCACCGACCGTCCAACCGGCCCGCCAACTAGAGGAAATGCGCTCATCTTCTGAGCGCTCATCGTCCGGGCTTCAACGAGCCCTTACCCCGCGTGGGGAGGCGCTGTGCTAAGGGCCCAGCCTGCGCGTCTTCTCTCGACCGACAAGAGGGCGCGCGGAGCTCGTCTGGTACTCCTCGGACTCAAAGAGGCGACGGTCGGAAGCGCAGAGGGCAGCACGCTTCGACTTTCCGCGTCGAGGGTTGCCGAGAATCACGCGCTGATTCGACGGACGCGCGGCCGCTATTACCTTATCGATTTCAAGGCCAGCCACGGTACGCGAATCAACGGAAGCGCGGTGCGGCGCAGGTACCGGTTGAAGCACGGCGACCAGATCTCATTCGGAAAAGCCGAGCCCTACCGCTTCATCGATCCAGACGGCGCAAAACGCGTGCGCAACCGCCGTATCATCAGCGTTGCCGCCGTCGCGGCGGTTACCGCCTGCGCTATCGCCGCGCATCTGTCGGGATTGGACGGGGGCGCGCTCTCACCGGCTCCAATTGAGGAATTCGTCCGCTCGAATTTGCCGACGCTGGAGCATCCGGCGCCGCATGCCGTGGTCGCAAAATCCGCGGAACCAAAACTGCGTGTCGCGGCCAGGCCAACGGAGATTAAACGGGCAACGCTCAAACCGGGGGCGATCAAACGGGCGGTCGTTAAGCCCCGGGCTATACCGGCAAGCTCTGAACTCCGGTCCAGACCGGCACGCTTCAGAAAGGCATCGGCTAAACTGGCGGCAACAACCAACGCCTCACCGGCCAAAGTTCTATCTAATTCGAGCGCTGCGCCATCGCCATCGGCCTCTGTGACCGTGTCGCACGGCGGACCATGGCTCGAGCGTTTGAACTATTACCGCGCGATGGCGGGTCTTCCGGCTCTCAAGAAGGATCCGAAACTGAGCGCCAGTGTCGCGGCGCACGCGCATTACCTGATGGTCAATTTTGGCGACAAAATTCGCGACGGCGAACCGCTCGGCGCTTTGGGCCAGGAGGAGGATCCGTCGAAGACCGGCTACTCCGCCGCCGGGAGCAAGGTAGCCGCCAACGCCCAGATAGCGTGGGGATGCGGTATTCATGATTTGAGCAGCCAGATAGACCATTGGCTCGCGGGACCGCTTGCTCGCCTCGCGATGCTGAGTCCGTTGATAACCGAGGCCGGATTTGGCGAAGCGCGTAGCAACGGATGCTGGGTCGCGGGGCTGCGGCTTCCGCCCGGACCCGAGGAAGTGAAGCCCTACGCGCACGCCGTCGAGTTTCCTCCCGGCGGCGCCACGATTTCGCTCAGATGGAGGGGCCTGGATTCGCCCAATCCGCTCACCGCATGCCCGGGCTATACCGCGCCGGTAGGATTACCGATAACGCTCCAGCTGGGCTACCTGATCAACCCCAAGCTGGGCGCATATTCGCTGCGCCAAAACGGACACGTGGTGAAATCCTGCGCATACGACGCGCACGGCTACAACAATCCCATCCCGACCGCCCAGGAATACGGGCGATGGGTGCTCAGACGCGAGGGGGCGGTCGTCCTCATCCCGCGTGCGCCGCTCAAAAGCGGCGCGCAGTACTCGGTCTCGATAACGGCGCGCGGCCACGTCTACGCGTGGTCCTTTCGCATGGGCCAATAAGTTCCGCGGCCGCTAACTCACATTTCCACTGCGCTGGCGGTGCCGACGATCGTCTTTGTCTCGTCGGACTTGTCGCACCAGACCTCGCATTCGGCCCGCTTGCGGTCGCCCTCGGGAGTTCGTTCGAGCAGCAGGCCGCGTGGCCCGGTGGTGTCGTTGCCCCAAAGCACGTTGACCAGCCTGAGGTCCATCTTGCCGCCGCAGTACCATCCGAGCCCGAACCGCCGCGTCATCATCTCCGACACGAGGCATACCGAGAGCATCCCTTGGACGACTA
>JBJKQX010000522.1:0-4096 GCA_046704965.1 Binataceae bacterium (SeqCode) | reverse complement strand
CGAAAGCCGTCGACATGCATCTCAACGACCCAGTATCGCAAGCTGTCCATCACCAGTTGCAGCGCGTACGGAGAGCGCATGTTGAGCGTGTTGCCGCATCCTGTGTAATCCATGTACAGGCGCGGATTGTCGCTTTGCAGCCGGTAATAGTTGGCGTTGTCGATACCGCGCATCGAGAGCGTCGGCCCGAGATGGTTGCCTTCGGCGGTATGGTTGTAGACCACGTCGAGAATCACCTCGATTCCCGCCGCGTGCAGCGCCTTGACCATCGCCTTGAACTCTACAACCTGCTCACCGAGCGTGCCGCCTGACGAGAAGCGCGCGTCGGGCGCGAAAAACCCGAGGGTGTTGTAGCCCCAATAGTTGGTGAGCCCGCGCTCGACGAGATGGCGTTCCGTGACCGAACAATGCACCGGCATTAGTTCGACCGTGGTGACCCCCAGGCACTTCAGATATTCGATAACGGCCGGACAGCCGAGCGCCGCATACCTGCCGCGAAGCTTCTCGGGCACCTCAGGATGAAGCGCAGTAAACCCCTTGACGTGCACTTCGTAGATGATCGTCTGAAACCACGGAATTTTGGGTCGCAGGTCGTCGCCCCAGTCGAACGCCGGGTCGACTACCACCGCTTTGGGCATCAGTGCGCCACTGTCGCGTTCGTCTTTTTTCAGATCCTCGTCGGAACCGCCGACCACGTAGCCGAACAAGGCGTCATCCCACTCGATCGTGCGGTCGATCGCGCGCGCGTACGGGTCGAGAAGAAGCTTGGCGGGGTTGAAACGATGGCCCGCGGCGGGCTCGTATGGACCATGCACGCGATAACCGTAGCGTTGACCGGGACGCACCTCGGGAAGATAGACGTGCCACACGGATCCGGTTCTCTCTGCCAGTTCTATTCGCGCCTGCTCGCGATTACCGTCCGTCCCGTCGTAAAGGCACAGCTCAACCCGCTTGGCGTTGTCCGAAAACAGCGCGAAATTCACGCCCGAGCCATCCCAAATCGCGCCCAGCGGATACGGTTCACCGGGTCGTGTCTTCATCGCCGTCTCCGGGCTTAGTCTTCTGCTTCCAATGCGGCCCGATTTAATTAAAGAGATGGCGCACGGTCGAGTCGACAGGACCCCGCGGCCCTCATGAATCACCCCGGATTCATCGTTCCTTCATGAACAGCGACAGGCAGAACAGGAGAGCTGCGACAGTCACGACCGTGGGCCCAAGCTGAAGACCGGTCAACACTGCGATGGCGAGTCCGGCCAGTACCGAGAACACGCTCGTCCCTACCGAGATCGCCATGAAGTACGACAGGCGATGGGTCAGTCGTCGTCCTATGGTCGGCGGAATCATGATGAGCGCACTTGCCAGAAGCGCTCCCAGGAATTGCAGGCCGAGCAGCACGGTCACGCCGAAGATCAGCATGAAGATGAGGTTGAGGCGTCTGCCGTTGATTCCCAGCGTGGAGGCAAGCTCGGGCGAAAACAGATTCAGAATCATGCTGTGGCGATGCCACCATAGCGTTACCACCACCAGCGTCGCGCCACCGAGGCCCAGAAGGAATCCCCATACGGTTACGGCTTGAAGGCTTCCGAACAACGCCTCGACAAGGTCATGACTTGGCGTCACCAGCGCACCGATCGCCAGCGAGGCGGCGAAGACGACTCCGATCATGGCATCGGTAGTCAGCCCGGTTTTTTCCTCAAGCTTGGCAATTATTACCGTGCCCATCAGGAGAGTCGCCGCGCCGCCCAGAATCGGATTCCATCCGAACAGCAGAGCGATCCCGATTCCGGGAAGCGTGACGTGCGACAAGACGTCACCCGCAAGCGTGACCCGCCTCATCAGGGCGAAAGAACCGGCGAAACCCGCGGCGGTAGCCGCGAGTATCCCGAGCAGTATCGAGTACAAGGAAAAGGTTTCGCTCGCGCCCATCAGGCTCCCTCGCTCCTGCGCACGCTCGCGCCCGCGGATTCATAACGGGAGCCGTAGAGCGCCTTCAGAGTTTCAGGTGTCAGTTCGTCGGCCGAGGCTCCGAAGTAGAGCGCCTTCGTGTTGAGGCACAGCACTTTGGTTGCGAAATGGTAGGCAAGTCCAAGGTCGTGGGACACAAGGATGACCGTCACGCCGTCGGCCCGCAGCCGTCGCGCAAGATCGTAGATGTTTTCGGCGCTGGGCTCATCCAGACCGGTGGTCGGCTCATCGAGCATCAGGACTTCGGGTTCTCCGAGCAGCGCAAAGGCGATCAACACCTTCTGGAACTGCCCACCCGAGAGATGTCCTATCGGTCCCTCCATCAGGTCCCATCCGATTCCGACACGCTTCAGTGCGGAATCAATCGCGCTATGGGGCAGTTTGAGCGTGGCGGCCTTTGCTTCGAGCAGGTTGCGACCGCAAAGCGGCAGATGGGTATCGACGTCAACCCGCTGCGGCACGTAACCGATTCGCACACCGGGCGGCATCCACTGAATCTCGCCCTCGTGGGGCAGGATGCCGAGCAGCGCCTTGAGCAGCACCGTTTTTCCCGAGCCGTTGGGACCAAGAATAAGCACCGCGTCGCCGCGCTCGATAGCGAGGTTGACGTCGCCGACCAGCAACCGGCCATTGACGCGGACGTTAAGTGAGCGGACTTTCAGAATCGTAGGCATTGGGTTAAATGGCTAATCGTACAAAGCTAGCGCGGCAAGCGCGCATGATCATCACGTCTCTGGCAAATGCGCGCATCCTTGGACCGTTTTGGTCACCCGCCGGGCTTGCAAAGAAGTGTATGTGACTTCCAAGGCTTTTCCGAACCTCAAGAGGAGTTTTTGCCGGACGCTTCACAGGACGCCCGCACGAGGCCATAGAGGCATAGATCAGTGAACAGGACTTGGCAGGAAGCTTCGCAATCGGTATCGACGCGCGAGGCGATGGTGGCGACCGAGAACCAGGACGCGGCCCGGGCAGGATTGGAAATTCTCATGCGGGGAGGAAACGCCGTCGACGCCGCCTGCGCGACCGCGCTGGCTCTTGGCGTCGCAAGCCCCAGTTCCTCGGGAATCGGCGGCGGCGGCTTCATGCTGATCCACATTGCCCGCGAGGGGCGATACAACGGCCTCGATTTTCGCGACTGTGCGCCTCTCGGGGCCAGCGCAAGCCTTTACGCCGCACGTGCGAAGTCCGGCGGAGACGCCGCGCGGACGGGCGCGCTCGCGGTCGCGGTGCCGGGCGAAGTCGCGGGACTTGCCGAGGCGCTGGACAATCTCGGCACCATGCGCTTCTCGGAGGTCGCCGCTCCCGCCATAAGACTCGCGCGGGAGGGCTTTCCGCTGAGCGATCATCTGGCCGCGGATATCTCTCGCCTGTCACCCGTGCTTAGTCGCGATCCTGCACTGGCCCGTCATTTTCTGACTGCAGCACAAACTCCGCGCGGTCGAGGTGAAACACTCCGCGCGCCCGAACTGGGTGCGACGCTTGCCGCGATCGGCGACCGGCCTCGCGAGGCGTTTTACCAAGGACCGATCGCACGGCAGATAGCTGCCTGCGTAAAGGAGGCCGGCGGACTGCTCACTGTCGACGACTTCGCCGCGTACCGCCCGCTATGGCGTGAGCCGATCTCCGGCATTTATCGCGGTCACGAAGTCCGAACTCTGCCGCCTCCGGCTTCCGGCGCCGTGATGCTGGAGATGCTCGCGATGGTCGAAGCCGACGCGTTCGGACATCTGGGCGCGGATTCGCCCGAGTACCTGTCGCGAATCGTCGAAGTGATGCATCAGGGGTTCGGTGACCGTGCGACGCTGGGCGATCCGGCCTTCGTCAAGGTGGACAGCTCGCGGCTGCTTCTGCCCGAGCACGTGCAGGCGGCAAGAGCCCGCGCCCTCAAA
This sequence comes from Binataceae bacterium (SeqCode), assembly GCA_046704965.1. Lineage (GTDB taxonomy): Bacteria > Desulfobacterota > Binatia > Binatales > Binataceae > DTIX01. The sequence goes on along the minus strand of JBJKQX010000522.1, from coordinate 242 downwards.
CGCGACCGCTCATGGACCATCCCCAAACCAGGAGGGCACGGCACCTCGAGCCTGTGCGTGGTTGACGGAGACCGCAACGTGGTCGTGTTGACCAGCACGATAAACACCTCGTTCGGCGCCAAGCTGACGGTTCCGGAGTTGGGTATCATTCTGAACGACTCGATGGACGATTTCACCGTGATGCCCGGTGTGCCCAACGCCGCGCGCCTGATCGGCGGTGAGGCCAACTTGATAGAGGGCGG
>JBJKQX010000521.1:0-4429 GCA_046704965.1 Binataceae bacterium (SeqCode) | reverse complement strand
CTTCCCGTTGCGGGAACCTTTTCACACGCCGCCGTCGGACCGAACAATGCGACAGTCGGAACTTCCGCCAGCATCGCAATATGCATAGGCCCGGAGTCATGCGTCACTACCGCGGCGCACGATCGATGGCGTGGGCAGCCTTCGATGCCGCGCAGGACGCGATTGAAACTGGGCGCCCAAGAAGCCGCGACTAGCTTCTGTTGGCCCACCGAGCGCTGGGGATGCGTAGATACAATAGCTAATGAGCGCAAGCGGCGCCCGCTTTCGAAGCCGGCACGCACAATAAAGGTCGCGCTGGCCGGACAGTGGCGATTGTATGACAGGCGAGAGCACCGTAGACTTCGAATGTAGCAACTATGCTTTTGCTGGGGGGAAGGGCGTGGCTGAGATCGAACATGATTATGGCGAGAAGCGCGAGACAGTCCCTGTTGTCTCTGCGCACGGTCTCGCGAAAGTACTGAGCCGGCGTTGGATAGCGACTTTCGTGTTCGTTATCGCGCTACTGAAGTTCGGTTCGGTCGGTACGAACCTGGCCCGCGACTTCAGTCCGGCGGACTTCAGTGTCTACTACTGCTCGAGCGTACTTCTCCTCCGCGGACAGGATCCGTATAGCGCAGACCTGCGCGCCGTAGCCACTAAAGAAGGGCTCGAGAAAGGCTACGTTGTGCACCTGAACAATCCGCCTACATTCCTTCTTGCATGGACGCCCCTCGCCTTGCTGTCGGCCCACCAATCCTATTGGACTTGGCAGGCGATCAATGTCGCTGCGCTGGCGGCGAGTCTATTCCTGCTGTTCGCGCCAAGATATTCGGGCCTTGATTCGGGCACTGCGCTGTCACTCGCCGGACTCGCGATTCTCTATCCTCCTGTCGGCAACGACCTGGTGCTCGCGCAGGGAAAGATTGTGATTCTTCTGTTGTTGGTCGGGGCGCTCCGATTCATGCAGCGGCGACGCGACGGAACGGCAGGAATGTTACTTGCGGCTGCGGGTCTGCTCTGGGTATTCCCTTTGCTTCTTGGAGGCTATGCATTACTGCGCCGGCGGTGGCGGATGCTCACGTTTCTGATCGCAGGTGTTGCGATTGGCGGCCTCGCGACGATCGCGATTATCGGTACCCCGACCAGCATCGGCTTCTTGAGGTCCCTCACTCTCGTTAGCTCGAGGACTTGGCTTTCTAGCCCCTCCAACGTATCTCTGGCCGCGGTCATATCACGCGGGTTTTGGTATTTCTTTGGAACCACACCGGGCTCCGGTGTCGAGCTGGCTCGGCTTCTTTGTGTAGGCGGCGCGGATCTCATGGCGCTGTTTCTCGTCGCTCGCGCCACGCTGACGAGCGCGCCTGAGAATCAAGACGGTCGGATCCTCTCACTGTGGGTTGCGGCATCGATCGCATTGTCGCCGACAGCGTGGTTTCACTACCTGCTCCTTATGCTCATACCGTTCGCCGAGATCGCAAGCACGGTTGCGCGTGGACGCGCGGCGACGCGCGCGCTTTGGATGGCGGTCGCGAGCTACCTGCTCGCCGGACTCATCGCAAGCCTGCTAGCCGCCGCCGGTAGTAATCTGAAGCTTGTTCACTTGTTGCTTGCCCTCGAGGCCCTGTGCCTGTGGAGCGCTCTGGCAGCCACTTACTGGCTCGCCACGGATCCGGTCCAAGGCTCTATAGGCGACGCTGAGATGGCACCTGCGGCGAGCTAAGCCGCTCCATTCGCAAGCCAACATTTGACGAGAAGAGAATGGTCTGCGCGTTGTGGATGGTTGGAGCGAACAGATCGATCGAGTCCGACCGCGTCAACCCGGTATCGACGGGCACACCGCGTGCGGTTAATCAGCAATGTCATCGATCGCATTGCCCGCGAGAGTACCGCCGCCGCCAGTCGCATTCTCTTCCGTGTCGTTCGCGCCTACTCGATGGGCAGGCCCACATAGTTCTCGGCAAGAGACTGCGACGCGGCCCGCGAACTCGTTACGTAATCGAGTTCCGCCAACTGCCGCCGCCGGTCGAAACCGTTGTCACTTTCGAAGCGATGGAGCATCGAGGTCATCCACCACGAGAAGCGCTGCACCTTCCACACGTGCCGTAAACAGATCGACGAGTAACTGTCGAGCAAATCATCGTTTGCCCGCTGATAATGAGTGGTGAAGGCGCGAGCGAGCACACGCACGTCGGCAATCGCCAGATTGAGTCCCTTGGCGCCTGTCGGTGGAACAATATGCGCCGCGTCGCCCGCCAGAAACAGCCGGCCATGCTGCATCGGCTCCACGACGAAACTCCGCATTCCGGTCACACCCTTCTGCAGGATCGGACCGCGGCGCAGTCGCCATCCTTCGTGAGTGTCGAATCGCGCCTGAAGCTCGTCCCAAATCTGCTCGTCCGACCATCGGTCTGCGTCTTCATCTGCGGCGCACTGTATATACAGGCGGGTAAGTTCCGGCGAGCGCATGCTGTGAAGCGCAAAGCCGCGCTCATGGCTGGCGTATATTAACTCCTCTGATGAGGGTGCGACGCTCGCAAGAATGCCTAGCCAGCCAAACGGATAGGTACGTTCGTAAACGGTTATTGCAGACTCCGGGATACTCGGCCGACACACACCGTGGAAGCCGTCGCAACCAGCGATGAAATCGCAGGTTACTTCATGCTCTTCGCCCTGAAGGCGAAACCTCACCGTCGGCTGGTCACTATCTACGCCATGAACACCCACGTCCTCGCACTCGAATAATACACGTCCGCCGGCGGCGAGTCGGGCGTCGGTCAAATCCTTTACGACTTCGTTCTGACCATAGATTGTAATGGTCCGTCCGCCGGTAAGACCGCTCAGATCGATACGATGGCCGCGCCCGTTGAAACGCAACTCAATTCCGTGATGAACAAGACCCTGACGCTGCAACCGCTCGCCGACCCCCGTCCGGATCAGAAGATCACAGGTATCCTGTTCGAGGACGCCCGCGCGCACGCGTTCCTCGACGTGTTTGCGGCTCTTCGCCTCAACCACGACTGACTCGATACCCTCCAAGTGGAGCAAATGCGACAGCGTCAGACCGGCCGGTCCTGCACCAACGATGCCCACCTGCGTGCGCGTCCTCCGGCTCATTGCATATCCTCTGAGACGGATAGCCGCGGTAAGGTATTACCTTTAGCGCTTCGCCAGACGTCCATCTTCTGTTGACCCTTCAACGGGCGTCTTACACCTTCTCGACGACCATTGCCACTCTCCGACTCACTCCCACACTCATCGCACGCCGCACGCAACGCGCGCCGCGATGATGCACCTGACAGCGGTGCCGAGCGGCCGGTCCCAATCGGCATGCGAAGTGCGTCGGGCTGAACGATTCACGCCCTATCGACGGCTACCGTTGGCGATCTTCCGACTCAAGCACGAAATTGAACTCGATCGCGTCAATCTTTCTCCTGTGACGGTCTTCCACGCCTTCGTAGGGAGTATACTTCACCACCAACGATGCCCGGGAACCAAATACCGCATCTGAATCGAGATATTTGTCTCCGTCGATATATAGTGCAGTAACCAAAGAGCGATAACCGCGTGCCGACAGTTTGAAGTGAATATGTGCCGGACGATACGGATGCCGGCCAAGCGCCTCAAGCATCTTGCCCACCGGCCCGTCATACGGAACCGGATAACTCGATGGCTTGACTGACATCAGTCTGAAGTGGCCCTCCGAGTCGGTCCGAAACCGGCCGCGCAGATTCATTGCGGAGTCTTCGAACTGCACATCATACTGACCCTCCGGAGATCCCTGCCACACGTCGATCAAGGCGTCCGGAATCGGCGCTCCGTCCATCGAAGTGACTCGCCCACGAAGCACGATCGCTTCGCCCTCGATATCCCGCGCGATATTTGCGCCCGCCGGCATCTCCGGCGCGCCTTCGCGAAAGAATGGCCCCAGCAGGCTCGACTCTGTCGCCTCTCGTGATTTCCCGCGATTCGCGATCAAGTCGACCAGCGCGCTGAAACCGAGCGTATCGGACAGCAGAATGAACTCCTGTCGCTTGTCGTCGGTGATATGTCCGACTTCGGTCAGGAACTCGATTCCACGCTGCCATTCCTCGGGAGTCAGGCTTACTTCGCGTGCGAAGCTGTGAAGGTGACCGATCAGCGACGTCAAGACCTGCCTGAGCCTGCCGTCAGAGTCCTCGGAAAACCGAGCCAGAACCGCGTCGGCGATGCTGCGTTCGTTGAGAGTCTCCATAGCCGCCCCCGTTCACTGCTTATGCGCAACACGCGAATTATATCTCAGAACCGTACGACGGTCCCGTCGCCCTCGCTGTGTACCTGAAGCGTGTTAAGAGCCGTCGACCGACGCGTTGCGATTGATATCTTACGCGCTCTGCCGCTGCGCGCTCGCCTCGCCCCCGGTTCTGTGAATAATCAGACCCTTTCGGACGAACTGCGGGCGCAGTATCTGCAT
>JBJKQX010000520.1:0-7822 GCA_046704965.1 Binataceae bacterium (SeqCode) | reverse complement strand
GGCTACGAGCGCTTTGGCGCGCAGGGTGGCGACTGGGGTTCGGCGATCGTGTCGCGGATGGGCGAGGTCTATGAGTCCAAGCTGAGCGGAATCCACGTCAACATGATCTCAATCGGTCCGGCCGAGGGGCGAAACGCTCCCGACCTGACGCCCGAGGAGCGGGTCTTTCTCGGTGACATCGAGAAGTTTCGCCAAGGCGAGTCCGGCTATCAGTGGATTCAGGGAACCAAGCCGCAGACGCTCGCCTACGGGCTGAACGACTCGCCCGCGGGACTGTGCGCGTGGATAGTCGAGAAGTTCCGCACCTGGAGCGACTGTCACGGAGACGTGGAAGCGAGTTTCACCCGCGACCAGTTGCTGACCAACGTGATGATCTACTGGGTGACGCAGACCATCAATTCCTCGACGCGGCTTTACTACGAGGTGCGCCACCATCCGTGGCGGCTCAAGCCCGGCGCGCGAATCGAGACGCCCACGGGCGTTGCGATGTTTCCCGCGGAGCTTATCCGACCGCCGCGCAGTTGGGCCGAGCGCATCTATAACGTCAAGCGATGGACGGTGATGCCGACAGGAGGGCATTTCGCGGCGATGGAAGAGCCGGCACTACTAGCGGGCGATATCCGGGCGTTTTTCCGCGAGATGGCTTGACGCGCGCGGACGGCGGCGCTCCGGCGTCATTCGGCGGCGCCGGAGGACGAATCGTCGCCTTCCAGCCGCATCAGATCGGCGTACAGGCGTTCTATCTCGGTGCCCAGACGTTCGTATCGCGCTATGAGCTGATTGGCGTCCTTGCGCGCAAGATAGAAGTTCGGATCGTTCATCTCGGCGCCCAGGGCGGTGCGCTCGGTCTCTTTGGATTCGATCTGCTGTTCCAGCTTCTCGCGCCGGCGCTCGGCACGTTCGCTTCGGCGTTTCGCCTCGCGCGCGGCCGCCCAATCCGTCGCGCCCGACGAGGCCCCGTTCCCGTTCGTATCGGTCTGGCCTGCAGGCGTATCCGCAACCGGAGTCAGGGTGTCGAGTTTGGGTGCCGTCTCGGTCGCGACTTTGGTTTGCGCCGCGGGCGATTCGAGCTCGGCCTTTTTCCGCAGGTAGTCGTCGTAGTTGCCGAGGTATCTGACCGCGTGGCCGCGTCCGACTTCGATAACCTCGGTCACCAGCTCATTCAGAAAATAGCGGTCGTGGCTGACTACCAGAACCGTTCCGGGGAAACGCCGGAGCGCGTCGAGCAGGCTGTCCTTGGCGATGATATCAAGGTTGTTGGTCGGCTCGTCGAGCAGCAGGCAGTTGTTGCGGTGGGCAAGAACCTTGGCCAGAGCAAGACGTGCGCGCTCGCCACCCGAGAGCACTCCGGCCCGCTTTTCGACGTCGTCGCCCGAGAACAGCATCGCACCCAGCAGTCCGCGGAGTTCAGTCGTGCTCAGTCCCTGGGCGCTTGACTCCAGTTCCCGGAGCACCGTCTTGTCGTAGTCGAGCGCCTCGGCGAGATTCTGGGCAAAGTAGCCGATTTCGACTCCCTCGCCGACCTTGCGCTGCCCCCCGCTCAGCGGCTCGACGCCAGCGAGCAGCTTCATCATGGTTGACTTGCCCGCTCCGTTCGGACCGACCAGCGCTATCTTGGCTCCGCGCTCAATCGTGACGTCGACCCCGTCGTAGACCGTCAGTTCATCGTAGCGCTTGGTTGCGCCGACGAGTTCGAACACACGCCGAGCTCCACGCGGACACGACGGAAAACTTATCGAAGGCGGACGTTCCAGACCCGGCGGAGGTTCGAGCCGCTCGACTTTTTCGAGTTGCTTTATCCGGCTCTGCACCAGCTTGGCCTTGCTTGCCTGGTAGCGAAAGCGGCTGATGAACGCCTCCATCCGTTCGATCTCCGCGCGTTGCTTTTCGTAAGCCGCGCATTCGGCTTCGAAGCGGACCTCGCGTGCGCGCACGTAAAAGGAATAAGGGCCCGTGTACTCGGTGAGCGTGCCACGCGCCAGCTCAATCGTGCGCTCGGTGACGCGGTCGAGGAAGTAGCGGTCGTGCGAGACCACCATGATGCCGCCGCGGTAGGAGCCGAGGTAGTCCTCCAGCCAGTTGCGCGCCTCTATATCGAGATGGTTGGTCGGCTCGTCGAGCATCATGAACTCTGGCTGGTCGAGCAAGAGCTTGGCGAGTGCCACACGCATCCTGACTCCGCCCGAAAATTCGCTCACGTCGCGACCGAGGTCGGAGGCGCTGAAGCCCAGCCCGAACAGTACCGCTTCGGCACGGCTCTCGGCGCCGTAAAAGTCCGAGTGTTCCAGCTCGCTTAGCACGTCGCCCAGTTCCTGGAGCGCGTTGTCATGGTCGGGCCCGGAGGTCTCGCGGGCGAGAATCGTCTCAAGTTCGATGCGGCGGGAATCGAGTCGCTGCAGCCGGGTAAGGGCCGACAGCGTTTCCTCGATAAGCGTGCGACCGCCCATCTCGGGTGCGTCCTGGTGCAGGTATGCAACACGAGCACGTTGCGGCAATGTGACCCGCCCCGAATCGGAGGGAATTTCACCCGCTATCATTTTCATCAAAGTGGACTTTCCGGCCCCGTTTAGGCCTACAAGACCGACTCTTCCGTTGTCGGCCATCGACCACGAGGCGTCGGCAAGAATCTTGCGTCCACCATACGACTTGGAGATGTTGTCGAGACTCAGCACGGTTCGAAACGACGATCGTACCAGCCGCCCGGAAACTCCGAAAGGCGGTCATCTCCAAAGCATGGGGCGTTTGATTTCTCTCGCGACAAACAAAATGTTATAGAAAGCTACATTATGACGTCTTTCGGTCCCCCCTACCCGCTACCCAGGAGCATGGGCGAGTTCCAGCGGCTCTGCCTGAGGCTCCTGCGACGCCATTGGCAGCTCCCTCATCTGGAGCGCTTCCACGACGCAGATGCGCGCGACCTTGGTATCGATCTGCTGGAGATCAGCGGGCGGTCGGGGCTGCACGCGGTGCGATGCGAACTGCGCGCGATGCGTGAAGCGCCGGGTGCGGCGGAGTTGAAGAGCGCGGTTGACCGTGCCGCAAGCCTCGGGCTTCCGATCGGGAACTTCGTGATTGCGACCACCGCATGGAGGTCGAAGGCGCTGATGGAGGCGGTGTTCGATCTCAACCGCAGCCAGCGGGTAGCCAAGCTGTTCGCGGTCGAAGTGCTCTGCTGGGAGGATATCGAGGAACTGCTGGACGAGTACCCCGACGTGCTGGCCCAGTTCGAGTCGGCGCCCAAACGCCAGGCCTTGACCAAGGCGGATTCGCGATGCCGGTTCGAGCCGCGCAGTATCGCTTTGCCGCCGTCGGAGTCCGTCGAGGAGCCGTCGGTCGAACTTGAAGAGGCTTTTTCGCATCTTGAAGGGCGGGCCTACCAGATGGCGCGGCTCAGGATGATGCAGCTTCGCGAGCGCAGCTGGTCGGCGATGAACCAGGGTCAAAAGCTTGCCCTGCTTACCAACCTTGCGCTCGCCTGGATTGGCGAGAGCGAGTTGCGCAAAGCGGCGATGCTGTTTATCGCGGCCCGGTCGCTTGGCGCCGACCAGGAGAACGCGTGCACCAACGAGATTCTCGGCTACGAGATGCTGGGCGACTACGAACATGCGTGTTCTCTCGCCCAGAACGTGAGCGCGAGATTTCCTTCGAGCGGGCGGGCGTTGGCGCTGTGGCTCAACAATCTTCCGGCCTCGCAAAAGGTGGCCGAGCTGCAGGCGCAGGTTCCGGCAGAACTGGCCGGCGATCCGGAAGTAGGGATGGTGCTGGCGCGCCGCGCTATCGCGGAGAGCGATTATCCGCACGCCGAACAGTTTGCTCGAAACGCCGTTAAGTCGGCGCCCGGCAGTTGCGACGCATGGCTGCTGCTCGGGCAGTCGATTCTGCTTTGTGAGATAGAGACTCTTGGAGCCGCGGCTGTCGAAGACAGAGTGCGCGAGGCCGAGGAATCGTTCGGCCGCGCCGTGTCGGCCGCCCAGACGCAGGGAGCCGTCGCGGTCGAGGTGCATGCGCTTATCGGGCGCGCTCAGGCGCGAATCGCACTGCATGATATCGAGGGCGCCGGAGACGATATCGAAGCGGCTCACTCGCTTGAGCGCGAGGATGCGAACGGGCTCTGCGAGTATGGAATTCTGCTGCGTTCGCGTGGCCAGCTCGTCGACGCCATCGAGATCTTCCGTCGCGCCGTGCGAATCGGCGGCCGCGACGACGCCGAGTATCATCTTGCCGTCACCCTGGCCGAGCGCGCGACGCCGGGCGATTTGCAGGAGGCCGCCACTCTGTTCATGTTCGCGTTGCGCGAGCAGCAATCGATACCCTCGGGAGAGTATCTGTTCGCGGTCTCTTGCACGGTCGAAACGCTCTCGGCGCTGGAACGATGGCATGAGGCGGAGGAACTGCTGGAGGAGCTTGGAACCGAGAGGATACCGCCTCTGGCGCTTTGGACCCTGAGAGCCCGGCTCGAGCTGTCGCGCGGCAACACGAACGACGCTTCACAGTTCGCCGACACCGCTCTTACCGAACTCGGCCCCGAAGCCAGTGCGGCCCAGAAGCGCAAGCTTGCGGCTCTGCTGCATGATATTGGCCGCTACGCCGAGGCGCTGATCCTGTGGCAATCGGTATGCTACGGGAGCGGAGCAGTACCGCTTGATTCGCGCCGCCTGCTGGAGTGCGCGAACCGCCTGGGGCGCGAAGACGTCGTGCTTGAGGCCTATCGCGAGCTTCGCAGCCGCGGCGATCTGAGCGAAGACGCACTCGGATTCGAGTTGGAAATCCTTGAGCGACACGACCCCGAGCAGGCGCTCACGCTGCTTGAAAAGCATGTCGAGAATCATCCCGAGGACAGGGTGATGCGGCTTCGGCGCTCGGTGTTGGCACGCAGGCTCGGGCGCCAGGAACTTGTCACGGCCGAACCGCAATCGATGCCGCCCGCACGGGAGGTGCTTCCGAGCCTGGGGCGGATTGCCGTGAATCTGATGCGCGAGGCCGGTCGCCCGAATGACGCGTTGAGCTACGCCTACGAGCTTCTCAGGCGCAATCCGTCCGACGCCGACGCCCATCGCGCCTACCGCAGCGCGCTTGGTCCCCTTGGGCCGACGCCGACGGTGCCGGATTTCGAGACTGTGCAGCCGGGAGCCGCGGTATGCTTCGTCGAACCCGACAGCGGTTCCGAGCAGTGGGTCATCCTTGAGGACGGGCCCGACGTCGACGAGTCGGCTTCCGAATACGGTCCGACCCATCCGCTGGCCCGACAATTGAGGGGTAGACGTCCGGGCGACAAGTTCCAACTCCCCGACAACACCAGTCGCTTCTCGCGACGGACGGCGGTCGTCAAACGGATAATTTCGAAATACGCCTGGCGCTATCAGGACTGCCTCGACGGATGGGAGTCGCGGTTCCCGGGTCTTCCGGAAATCGAGATGGTGCAGAGCCGGCAAAAGGTTATCGACTGGGACGAAGTCGCGTCGCGCCTTGAGACTCCCGTGGCGCAGCCCGCTTCGCGCCCGGACGCGATCGAACAGGCCCGGCGCGAGTACGTTTCGTCGCCGCTTCCGATTCACGGCTTCGCGGAGCGGCTCGGGCTGGGTGACCTGCTCGGGGTTTTCCAGCTTGCCTCGATGCCCGAGGTGCAGATCAAGTGCTGCGAAGGGTCTGAGGACGAGCTGAATGCCGCGCTTGCGGCGCTCGATCGGGCAGAGACGGTGGTGCTCGATCTGAGCGCGATAGCGACACTTTGCCTGCTCGGGCGGTTGAGTATTCTGCAGAGCTGGCCGCGGCACTTCATGATCGCGTCGGCAACGCTGCATGCGCTTCGCAGACTTCAGTTTGACGATGTTGGCGTGCGACTGCCCGCGGGCTTTTCGGCCTCGCTCGAGAGCGACGGTGACGGCAGCGCCGGGCGGCCCGAGGTGGAAATCAAGGCTCTCGCCGACTCGATCCAGAATGCCTGCGCGATAGGAGAGAACAGGATGCTGGCGGCGCTTGCTCCCGAACAGCGCGACCGACTGATCGGTTTGTTCGGTCGCTCGGGCGCGGAGAGTATCGTGCTGGCCTCGATGCCGGGGCGCGTGCTGTGGACCGATGACGGGATGCTGGCGAGTTACGCCCGCACCGAATTCGGTGTCCGGCGAATCTGGACTCAGAGCGCTCTGATGACGCGGGTGAGGGCGGGAAGCCTCGACCCGGCGGAACTTGCCACGGCCGGCACCAAGCTTGCCGGATGGGGGTACGCGTTTACCACGCCAAGTCTCGAGACCCTGATGCGCGCGGGGTCGGTTGCGATGTGGAACCCGGCGAATTTCCCGCTCGGGCAGGCGCTCGACATGTTCGCGACCGACAGTCTCAAACTCGGCGACGCGGTAACCCTGGCGGCCGAGTTCATCGTGAAAATGTATGCCGATGTTTATCTGAGGAGCATGCGCACCACTGTTACGATGCGTCTGCTCGACCGTCTTTCCGAGCGCGACGGCGGACGGGAAGCGATACAGGCTTTGCCGCAGTCGCTGCCGATTCGATTCGGGCTTGATTTGATTCGAGCGCGCGAGCTTGCCGATGCGATAAGAGGTTGGATGGCGGAGCGTCCGGAGGAGATCGCAGCCTAGGGGGCATGTTCGCGTGCCAAGGGCGGACCGTTCTGGCGCGGTCCGCCCTTGTCCATTTTTGCGGGTTATTCGGTTGCGCACGAGCGGGATGCGGGTTATGTGCCTGCGGTAGGCGCGAGCCACGCCGGATAGTTAGCGGGAGCTGAAGGTGCGTCGCATGCCGCAGCGCGCTGTCTCATTTGCGGGTTCGCGTCGGGGAGGGTGTCCGTGGCCGACAAAGTCGCCGAGACGTGGAAGCACGAATATGTAACCGCAAACGGGGTCCGTTTTCACTGCGCCGTCCAGGGCGAAGGGCCTTTGCTGCTGTTGCTGCACGGATTTCCCGAGAACCACTATTCGTGGCGTCACCAGATGGCGCCGCTCGCGACGCGGTTCAAGGTGGTCGCGCCCGATCTGCGCGGTTACAACCTTACCGAAAGCAAGGACCCGTATGACATCCTGACGCTGTGCGCGGACGTACGGGCGCTGATTCGCGCTTTCGGAAGCGAGCGGGCGGTGGTTGCCGGGCATGACTGGGGCGCGATCATCTTGTGGAGCTTCGCGCTTGAGTATCCTGAAGCGCTCACGCGTCTGATCGCCTTCAACGTCTCATTCATGCCGCGAGGCCCGAAGCCGCCGCTCGAAATGCTGACCGACGCGCGTTTCGATTACATCAGGTTCTTCCAGAAACCGGGCGAGGCGGAAGCGGTCATCGAAGCGGACGTCGACAGTTTCATCCGCACGGCTTTTCTCAACAACGCGGGGCGCCCGGACTTCATCTCGGACGAGGAACTCAAGGTTTTCGCGGACGGCTTTCGCGGTCCCGGACGTAATACTCCCGCGCTTAACTACTATCGAAACTTCAATCACAACTGGGAAATCACAGATCACCATGCGGGACGAAAGGTCACGACGCCCGCTCTCATGATTCTGGCGGAAAAGGACCCGGTCGTGAGACCGGAAATGGCCGACGGAATCGAGAAGTACGTCCCCAACGTCGTCGTGCGGAGAATAGACTGTGGTCACTGGACACAGCAGGAAGCGCCCGAGACGACCAACCGCATGATGCTCGAGTTTCTGGCCGGAGTTGAGTGACGCCGCGCCCTGGGGGCACGAAGGGCGTCGATTGGTTCTCCACTTTCCAGTAAAATCGCGACGGAACGTGGGGCGAGGAGGATGCCAACATGGCCGCAATCAGTGAAGGGGATCGGATCGTCGTCGTCGATCGCAGGCTATTCCGCGACGAT
>JBJKQX010000519.1:0-5154 GCA_046704965.1 Binataceae bacterium (SeqCode) | reverse complement strand
TCGATTATAGCATCCGCTCGCACGCCCGCGCGTCGCAACTGATCTGCGAGTATGCCGCGCAGGTTGAGATAGGCCTTGCCGGGTCGGCCCGGTCGCAGATGGGCCGCGACACCTTCGACTTCCTGTTCAAAGCGCTGCGCCACGTCGATACCGACCTCGAAACAGCACCATCCTATTGACGGGCCGAGCGCGACACGGATGCGGTCGGGATCGGCTCCCGCCGCCACCATCGCGCGTATTCCGCGCACCGCGATTCCGGCGATCGTCCCACGCCATCCGCCATGAAGCGCGCCGGCAACGCGAGCGTCGGTGTCAACCATCAGGACCGGGACGCAATCTGCCGTGAGAATTCCAAGCATGATGCCGGGTTCCGCGGTAACAATGCCGTCGCCGCGCGGTCTTTCCCGGGCACGCTCGCGCGTCGCCAGATGGACTTCATTGCCGTGAACCTGATTGACCATCGCAATCGGCGACGCCGCTCCGATCAGGGCGCCGACTCTGCGCCAGTTCTCATCCACCGCGCTCCGATCATCACCAACCTTGTACGATAGATTGAGCGAACTGAACGGCCCCATGCTGACGCCTCCGGCGCGTCCGAAAAATCCATGCGCAATGTCGGGCATGTCATCCCAGGGCGAAAGCATCGGTGGCATCATCGGCTGAGCTTGAAGATTCGGCAGGCGATTTCGCGCCGGACTGTTGGTACGGCGAAGGATAGCCTATAATTCCATTCTTTGGAATTTAGCTTTTGGGTGGCCTATGGACGGATACAAATATCTTATCCAGCGCAATCGGTTGATGATGAACCTCGAAGAGGAACTCGAAAAGATCAAGATGCTGCCCGACGAAGAGCGTCAGCGCGAAAAGGCGCGCCTTGAGGCGGAGTTCGATCGCGCGCTTGGCGAATTGTATTCACAGGTCGCCGACGAGTATCCGGGCGAGCGCAGAGGTAAAGCCGGCGCCACGGAGGATTCCCGCTAGGCGGTAAGCGGTTTGCTCCGATCAATCGTCATCAGCGGTGCGCGCACCCACAACCTCAAGAATATCTCGCTCGAGTTTCCGCACGGAAAGATCAGCGTTGTAACGGGAGTCTCCGGCTCGGGCAAATCGAGCCTCGTTTTCGATACTCTTTACGCCGAGGGTCAGCGCCGCTACGTCCAGAGCCTGTCCACTTACGCGCGGCTTTTCCTCGAACGACTCGAACGACCCGACGTCGACGCGATTTCCAGAATCCCGCCCGCTATCGCGCTGCGCCAGAAGAACACCATCAAGAACGCCCGCTCGACCGTGGGCACGGTCACCGAAATAAACGATTACCTGCGCCTGTTGTACGCGACGGTGGGGTGGACGTTCTGTCCGAAGTGCGGCGAGGAAGTGCGATCCGACAGCGTCCCAGAGGCCGCCAGCCGCGTGCTCGCCACGCCGGGCATGTACATCTTTCTTGCGCCGCTTCATATCGGATCGCGCTCGCTTGCTGAGACGGCTGCGTGGCTCGAACAGACGGGATACCATCGCCTTTATGACGCCGGTGCGACGATCGACGCGGGCGAGCTGGTCGAGCGTTTCGATCAAGCGGCGACGTTGCCTGCTTCGCTGATGACGCTTATCGACCGTGTCTCGATAGGTGACGGCACGCAGGCTGAGAGGGTACGCGAAGCGCTGGAAAAAGCCTTCGAGTTCGGCGGTGGGCGATGCCGCGTCGTTCGGGTTGAACGCCAAAACGGAAATTTTTCGGAACTCCTCGCTTACGATTTCGACCGTCGTTTCAACTGCGCGCGATGTCAAATCGGTTTTCCCGAACTGCGCCCGGCCCTCTTTTCGCCTAACAGCCCGATCGGCGCGTGTCCCGAATGCGAGGGCTTCGGCCGCACTGTTGAACTCGATCTCGAAAAAGTCATTCCGAACGCGAATCTGTCATTGCGCCAGGCACTGATCGCGCCGTGGCGGACTCCGGCCTATCGGGAGATGAATGACTGGATGCTGCGGCTTGCTCGGCGCCGGAAGATCCGAACGACCGCGCCGTTTCGCGAAATGACCGCCGAGGAACGCTCATGGCTGCTGGACGGGGAACCGGGACGCGGATTCCAGGAAGACAGATGGCCGGGAGTGCACGGGTTCTTCAAGTGGCTTGAGAGCCGGCGCTACAAAACCCACGTCCGGATACTGCTCGCGAAATATCGCCGGTTCGTGCCGTGCCCCGTATGCGGCGGTACCAAGCTCAAGCCCGAGGCTCTCAATGTCAAAATCGACGATTTGACGATAGCCGACGCCGGGCGGCTTTCGATCGAGAATCTCTCCGCGTGGATTCGCAAGCTGGCGCGCCGCAAGGCAATAGCCACCCGCGCCGCGACCATCTTAAGGGAACTCGGCGGGCGCGTGGGCTATCTCAAGGAAGTCGGCCTGAGTTACCTCACCCTGGAACGTCAGGCCCGAACGTTGTCAGGTGGTGAGGCGCAACGAATCCATCTTGCCAGCGCGCTCGGAAGCCAGTTGGTCGGCACCCTTTACGCACTCGACGAACCCACCGTTGGACTCCATTCCTCGGACGCGCGCCGCCTGCTCGCCGTGCTGCGCCATCTGCGCGACATGGGAAACACGGTCGTGGTCGTGGAGCACGATCCGATAATAATCGACGGCGCGGACTTCGCTATCGAGCTTGGCCCCGGTGGCGGAAGCGAGGGCGGCAGCCTTCTCTATGCCGACGCGCCCGAAAGCGGTGCGATAAAGAGCGCTTGCGGAACGCCGGGACGAGTGCTGCTGATGCGGGCGCTTGCGCGCGAGCGCCGGTTCACCCGGCGCGACTCGGCGATCCGTATCCAGGGCGCACGGGAGCACAATCTGAAGCAGGTTGACGTCGCGATTCCGCTGGGTCGGGTGGTATGCGTGACGGGAGTCTCCGGCTCCGGCAAGTCGACACTGGTTCGGGACGTTCTCTACGGCAATTATCTCAGGTATCGCGGCGAGCCGGTCGAAGCGGGCCGATGCGATCGAATCGAGGGGCTCGACCAAATCGGCGCGATGATACACATGAGCCAGGAACTGCCGACGCGTTCGTTGCGATCGAATCCCGCGACCTATCTGAAAATCTACGACGACATCCGCAAGCTTTTTGCCTCAACCTCCGAGGCGCGCCGGCAGGGAATCCAGTCGCGTCACTTTTCCTTCAACGTGTCGGGTGGGCGATGCGAACGATGCAACGGCACCGGGACCGTCACCATCGAGATGCACTTCATGGCGGACCTGGAAGTCCAGTGCGACGTATGCGAAGGGCGCCGGTTTCAGAGCCATATCCTCGGTATCCGCTACCGCAACCTCAATATAGACGACGTTCTTGATTTGACGGTGGACGACGCGGCCCGTTTCTTTGCTCATGTGCCCGCAATCACGCGGCGGTTGGAGGCGCTAAGCTCCGTTGGACTCGGCTACATCCGGCTCGGGCAGACGACCTCGACGCTCTCGGGCGGTGAGGCGCAGAGACTCAAGATAGCCCGTTTCCTGCTGGCCGATCTGGAGCCTGCCCCGATTGGACGAAACGGCAAAACGCTGCCCCGGATGTTTCTCCTCGACGAGCCGACGACCGGCCTAAGCTCTGTCGATAACCGCAAGCTCATCCGGGTTCTCCAGAGGCTGGCCGCGGAAGGAAACACGGTGGTCGTCATCGAGCACAACGTGGAACTTATCGCTCATAGCGATTACGTGATCGATCTCGGTCCCGGTGGCGGCGATCAGGGCGGAAAGCTGGTCGTGAGCGGGAGCCCGGTTCAAGTTGCCGCCTCAGGCAGGTCGATTACCGGCAGGGAGCTGCGGCGCCTGTTCGGTCTGCGCGCTGCGGCTACGACCTCGCGTGAAATCAAGGCCGAGATAAGCAGCGCGGCTCACGCCTGACAGCTCCGGCAATCGACGTAAAATCTCGTCTTATGCTTGAAGAACGTCTCGACCGCTATCTGGTCAGGATTGGGCTGGCACGGTCCCGCCGGGAGGCGCGCGAGATGGTCGAGCGCGGATTGGTGAAAATCGGCGGCAGGATTCCGCGCAAGGGCGAGATGGTCGGCGCCGGAGAGGCGGTTGAAGTTGAGCCCTCATCCGAAGCGCTCGCGCTTGAGCCGGATAGCAACGTATCAGTTGAGATTCTATTCGAGGATGATGCGGTGCTGGTGGTCAACAAGCCGGGCGGTATGGCTTGCCATCCGCTGCGCCCCGGCGAACGAGGGACCGTCATGAACGGCGTCGTCGCCCGCTATCCCGAAACCGCGATTGTCGGTGATAAGCCGCTGGAAGGCGGACTGATCCATCGCTTGGACAACGGCACGTCGGGTGCGCTCTTGATTGCGCGCAACGACGAGGCGTTTCTTGAGCTGCGGCGCGCGATTCGCTCCGGGATGGTGAAGCGGCGATACCTGGCGCTGGTTAACGGGCATCTCACGCGTTCCATGAAACTCGACGCGCCAGTGGCGCATCACCCTAAGAACGCCCGCAAGATGGTGGTCGTGGAGGATGAAGCCGAAGCGCGCAGGCTTCGCGCTCGTCATGCGATTTCACAAGTCGAACCGATTGAAGAAATCGGGGCTTGCACGATGGTGCGGGTGACACCTGCGACCGGTTCGCGCCATCAGATTCGGGTTCACCTCGCCGGCGCAGGGTATCCGATCGTGGGCGATTCGCTTTACGGCGGGCCTGCGACGTCTCGGCTTGAAGCCGGCCGTTTCTGGCTCCATCTGTCCGAAATCGAGTTCGAATCGCCTGCCTCGGGCCGCGTGCAGGTCGAGGCGCCGCTTCCCGGCGAACTTCGCGTACTGCTCGCGCGGGCTCAGTAATTCGTTTCCCAACGATTCAAGAGCGCGCGGCCAGGAAGGTTGCCGACGTCAGTCGCAGGCGCAATGGCCGCAAACCTGCAGACCGGAACGGGTGCCATAGATGCGCTGTCGGGTCAGACTCGCGCCCAACTGCTGGGTCGATCCGGTAAGCGAGCCCGATGGCACGGTAACTCCCGCAGTCGGGTTGAACACATCGCCTGGAGTCGTGTTGGGCCCGACTTGTGGAAATGCGCTTGAACCGGAAAATCCGAACCCGGGCCCCGGAATGTAGGGTGAGCCGGGATTTTTCGACGCAAGTGTGCCGATACACTGGCCCTCCGCGCTCTGTTCGGCATCAAGG
>JBJKQX010000518.1:0-4340 GCA_046704965.1 Binataceae bacterium (SeqCode) | reverse complement strand
AGCGTTATCCGAGCGTTGAGTTCGAGCTGCCGGACGATTCGGATATCAAGGCGTTCGCGGAGATTGTCGCGACGCTTGCCGATCGCGGATTGCAGGTGGGTCAGAATGCGGTGCTCGCGAAACTCGGTCTGCCCGCGCCCGAAGACGGCGAGGCGGTGCTGAATCCCGCGGCGGGCGCGCATGGCGGTGGAACGTTGCCGTCGTGAGGTGAGGACGGCGGCGCGGCCTTGAAGGGCGTATCGTCGGAACAAAAATCGAATAGCGGAGAAACGGCGCCCGGGGTCGAAACGGCCTCGGGCGTCGTTGCGTTTCGGGCGCGGGAACGAACGCGTCGAGGTGTCAGATCGGGGCACGCGTCGTCTTAAAGTGTCACTTTAAGTATGCGAAATGCCCTTGGGGGAGAGTGGCAAATGCGCAATCTCTAGGGTGCGACCTTGAACCACCATACGTAGTGCGCACCCGAGACGGTCGCGCGGACCAGGTAGGTGTTGCCGCGGACGAGCGGTTTGCGCGGGATGATGACGATCGCGCCGAAGTAGGTGAGAGCTCTGCGTCCCATCGTGGTCGCGAGAGGCTGGGGATTGCGGTAGGCGCCGGCGTCGTAGCCGCAGGCCTGGACAGGCGAGCCTTCGCGCTCGAGCGAATAGCTTTGCAGGACGGCAGGAACGTCGCGTCCGAGTTGGAGCGTAATGGGAAGGCCAGTGGGTTTGGTGTAACCGGGGCAGGGCGTGAACGGGCTTGGCCACTCGCCGTTGTCGGTGGCGAAGGTTCCGTCGCGGATGGTGCTGCGCGCGGCAGGGAACATCACGGCCCGCGAGTTCGCGCCGGGGGCGTCGGTCGCGATGCCGCTTTGCACGTTGAGCGCGGCCGCGCACAGGCCCCGCTCGCAGAACTGGCCGTATCCGACGCGCTCAAGGTCCGGGTTGAGCATCGAGAGGCGATGAAACGGGGCGGTGATCCAGTTGTCGATGGCCCATCCGGGGTCGGCTGCGACCGCAGCATCGAGGGACTCGAAGGAGACGTCGCTTAAGCGGGAGGCGGCGCGGCACTAGGGAGAGAAGAACGCTTTGCCGGGCTCCTCGAGGTGCATGAAGACGCCGGCGCGTCCCGAGTGGATTTCGGCGCCGTAGTTGCCGACCACGTAGCGTGCATGGAGCGCGTCGGCGCGCGAGAGCGCCGGGTCGTCGGTGACGGGGTCGAGTTTCGCGAGTCTGGGGTAGTGATTCAGACGCACAAGCCATCCGGGCTCCCCGTGCGTTTCGGAACGTCGGGTGATGATCGACGGTAATCCGGGTATCGTGCCGGCGAAGTACCAAGTCACGCTCGCAAGCGCGATTATCGCGACGAGGAGGGGGATCGCGGTGACGGGACGATGTTGGCGCGCGGCGGAGTCGGTGGCGGGCGTTGGGCCGAAGAAGGTGAAGGACACCCCACCGAAGCGTATCCGGTCGCCCGGCGTGAGTCGGACGGTGCCGACGATCTGACGTCCGCCCAGGAATGTTCCATTGGTGGAAGCGAGATCGGACAGCAGGAAGTCGTGCCGGTCGCGTACGATGACCGCGTGGCGGCGCGAGACGGTCGCGTCGTCGAGGACAATGTCGCATCGCGGGTCGGCGCCTATCACGACTCGGCGCCCGCGGAGTCGATATTGGTGGCGACTTGACCCTGCGGTCGGGACCAGTATCGCGGTGGATGGCTTTACGCCCAGAAGGCGTCGCGCTCGTGACTGGTCAACCGTCGCCATCGGTTTCATCCAGGCATAGCGGCCCTAGGTGCATCCCGCGGGTCGCGTCAGTGGCGGGCGACCTTGCCCATCGGATTTTCACGCGCAGAAATCTAGCACATCAAGGGAGCCCGGCAGGAGCGGAGCGAACCGGTCATGCGCGCATTGGCGCAGACGGACGAAGTGGTTTCGGCGACCTCGGGATGAACTCAGCGGCTCGCGAAATGTATCAAGCGCCCAACTGTCCGTGGGGCTGTCGTGGGGATGATACTGGTTCCTGATCGACGCCTCGCGCGCGATCCGTCCGTTCATCTTCCAGATGCGCCGTGAGTACGCCGTGACCCGGATGACCTCGCTTACCGACGAGGCGGTCTTCAACCGCCGCGAGTTCCGCTACGGGGTCGACGGGCGCGCGAACACCGGCGTGGGGCTGTGGCAGCTCGCATACGCCAGCAACACCGACCTTTCGAATCCCGCCAATTACGGAGCCGCGCGAGCCGCGATGCGCTCGGTGAAGACCGACGGCGGGCAGCCGTTCGGCGCGCTTTCCACCCGCAAGGGCGTCTACCTGGTGGTGCCGCCCTCGCTCGAAGAGGTCGCACGCCAGTTGCTCAACTCGGAGTTCATGGCGGGTGCGGGTTCGAGCGCTTCGGTTGCGACCACCAATATCTGGAAGAACAGCGCCGACCTTATCGTCAGCGAGTACCTGGCCTGACGCTCTTGCCCCGCATGACGCCTACTCTCCCCGGTGAAATGCGGATTGGTCCCTGGCTTTCTCTCCACGCGGGAGAAAGCGGGGACCGGCGGGCAAGTATCGACCGGCCATGCAAAGCCTTGAGGTGACCGATGAGCTACGCGAGCCCCCAGGACATGATCAATCGCTATCCGAACCGCGACTTGGTGCAGCTTACCAACGAGGACCCGACCGTGCTGACGATTGACACCGCACTGCTCAAGCAGCGCCAGGATGCCAACACCTCCAGCATCACCGCACTGCAGTCCTTTACCGGGCTGTTCACGGGGATGATGGCGCAGAACGGGTACGTCGAGATCCCGTTCAAGGACGTGAACCGGGCAGATAGCGGCGATTGTGCAGTGGGGGTTTTACTCACTCGTCGGGCAGCCACCCTCAGCGCTGAAGAACGCAGCCTTTACCGTCAGTTTCCCGATTGCATTTTCCAATGCGTGCGAGTGGGCAATGGCGACATGGGACACGAACTACTTCACCGGTGCAGGCGCGTTCGTGAGCGGTAGTGTCGTGCTCGAGGCTGGTGCGCTTGCCACCACGGGGCTGAGCGTTTTTTCCGACTACGACGGCGCTGCGACCATAAACATGGCAACCAGCGGTGGCGGTCAGGGATTGACCGGTTTCTATTGGGGCGCGATCGGGTTCTGATCCGAAGAAATCGCTTTAAGAGACAGCTTTCCAGGCACGTCAGGGCAGGCTGATTGGCCTGCATCATTGTCGGCCGGCCGGTTCGCCATATCGGAAACCGGTCGGCCGATGCCGTCAGGCGTCATCCCATGCCATAATAGAGCGCTTGGATCGCGACTCACGCATATCGTCCCGTGCCGGAGTAGGGCGGTTGGCCGGCTCGCTTGGCTCAATCACGAGCATGAGCCCGATGCGTCGTCTGCTTCTGGCGACGGCAGGAATCATGATCCTGACGGCGGCGGGTACGGTCGGCTTTATGCTGATAGAGAAGATGTCGCTGATCGACGCTCTGTACATGACGGTTATCACTATCTCGACCGTCGGTTTCGGAGAAGTGAAGCAACTCAGCCCCGCCGGTCGGCTCTTCACGGTGGGGTTGATCGTTTTCGGGGTGGGGAACGCCGCTTATCTGCTGGCTGTTGTTGCTGAAGTTCTAATTGAAGGGCGTCTGCGCGAGTACATGGGAGCGACCGCCATGCAACGCAAGATTCATGAACTGCAGGGGCATGTGATTATATGCGGTTTCGGGCGATTTGGCCGGGTGGTGGCCGAAGAGCTGACGCGTCATTCGGTGCCGATCGTGGTTATCGATCCCGATGCCTCGAAGAGCGACGAATTGGCGCGGTTGGACGTGTTGCATCTGGCGGCCGACGCAACGATGGACGAGATACTGGTTGAGGCGGGAGTGGCACAGGCGCGGGCGATCGTCGTGGCTACCAGTTCCGACGCCGACAACGTCTACATCACGCTCTCCGCCCGTGAGAAAAACCACAACCTGATGATCCATGCGCGCGGCGAGAGTGAAGGCGGGATGCGCAGGCTCAAACTGGCCGGTGCCAACCAGGTCGTCTCAGCCTACCAGCGCGGCGGGATGCGGGTTGCGTCGACTATTCTGCGTCCGTCCCTGGTTAACTTCCTTGAGTTGATTGCACCAGGGCGTGGCGACGAAGTCGACCTTGAGCAACTGCGTATCGAGGCCAGCAGTCCGATGGTGGGCCGCTCGATAAGTGCAATCGAGAAAGAAGCACGCAAGCTCAGGATCGTTGCTATGGAGCGTGACGGCGAGGCTATCGTGCTGATACCCGACGCCGACACGATTATTCACTCCGGTGATCATCTGGTAGTCATCGGGGATCGCGCAAGTCTCAGAAAGCTGGCCGAGATAGTGGAAAGGTAGACAGT
>JBJKQX010000517.1:0-17688 GCA_046704965.1 Binataceae bacterium (SeqCode) | reverse complement strand
ATACTGCCCTTGTACGGGTAGACGCTGCCGTTGGGCAAAATCAACTCAAGCCCCGAAAGCGGCGCCGGGTCGTTTTCATTCTTCGACTCCTCGAAGTTGAGGTAGGAGGCTTCAGCGACACTGAAATCGACGTAAATCGGATTGATGCTATAGATGGTATCGAGCAGGGTGGTATTTTTTTGCACCAGTCCGCCAACCTTGACCTGTGCCGTGCCTATTCGGCCCTTAATTGGCGCATATATCCTGGTGTAGCTGAGGTTCAACTGCGCGGTATCGACCGCTGCCTTCGCGGCCTCGACGTTGGCCTCGGCCTCCTTGGTCTCAGCTGTTTGGGTGTCGAACTGCTGGCGCGACAAGACCTTGCGGCGGAACAATACGCGGTCGCGCGCGAGATTCCTCTGGCTGTTGTCCAGTACCGCTTCGGTTTGTGCCAGCTTCGCCTTGGCCTGATTGAATGCAGCCTGGTAGGAACGCGGATCGATCGTGAACAGAAGCTGGCCTGGTTCCACGGTCGAGCCTTCGTGAAAAGCGACTTTTCGCAGCAACCCCGTAACCTGGGAATGAATCTCGACCACATTGACGGCGACCGCCTGTCCCAGGAACTCGCGGCGGATTGGCACTGTCTTCCGGATTGCCCTGACCACATTGACGATCGGTGGCGGTTGCCGGAACGAGCGTGCATCACGGCGGTTACATGAAGCGGCGGCGATCGACAGCAATAGCAGGGCGGTCAAAGCCAGCGGCATTGTCCGCCTTCCAACGAAGTGCATCGAAATCAGATTCCGGTTCGATTCGGGTTAATTGTTCTGTTCCCCAAAGGGGGATTGTCCGCATAACCTCGGTCAGAAGTTGAAGATTGGCTTGGGTCGCCACTGATGCGTCCCGGTCGTATGACGACTCGGAGGCGACTCGCGCGACCCGGCTCTTTGATCTCCTCAAGTTTGGCGAACGCTATCAAGCGCCATTATGTGCATCGACTGCACTGCAGTTACGGTACATCGTGTCTTGTGCTCTCTCACGTCTGACAGAGAGCGTAATCATGTGAGTCTCGCAATCATCACGGGCCCCTGCAAGCCCGAAATCGATGACGGACGCAGAGCCGGTTCGTGATCCAATGGAACGAATATCAGGATCCTATGCTTTTCGACTGGCATCGAAGGTTAGTCCTGATCAATGCTTTTGAGCGACAGGTGGTCTTGGATCGCGAGTCTGTATCGCACAGACAGGGTGGTTGCGTCGGCAATGAGTTGTCGTTGGGTTATGGCTTGCTGAAGCACGGGGCATCGGTTATAAGCCCCATCTGGTAGCGGATAGCCTCCGAGGAGTGTCTCTCCGGGGAAAATGGGCCGCAGACGTGCGGCAGGGAGTTAACGTGATGCGTTTGTTGGGTTCAGGCAGTTTTGGCACCAGCGGCCGATCGGTCGCAATCGAGTACGTTCGTAGGGCTTTGCGTCATCTGGTGGTGGTCGCAGCTATTGTCGTTTTTGCGGCAAGTCTTCCGTGCGCCGCGCACGCGGCTTCGAAAAGCTTCACCCTGACCGCCGAAAGCAAGATGGTGTCGGTCGGCGAAGGCATGACCTACAAGGCCTGGACCTACAGCGGAACCGTGCCGGGCCCGGTGCTGCGCGTGCGTCAGGGAGATATGGTCCACATCAGGTTGATAAATCACACGCCTGACGCTCACGGTATCGACATTCATGCCGCCCAGATCGCGCCGAGGCACTTTCTCAGTGGGCCGGGCAAACCGGTTGACTACAGTTTTCGCGCCGATGTTCCCGGTGTTTTCGCCTACCATTGCGACGCCACTCCGGTGCTCGAGCACATCGCGCTCGGGATGTACGGGATGATGATTGTTCGACCGGGGCATGGATGGCCCGATGGGAAGGCGCAAAACGTCGTAATCGTGCAGGGCGAACTCTACGGGCTCCCGAACAAGAACGGGGTCCTGCAGACCAAGGAGTCGAAAATAATCTCCGCCCAGCCGGATTTCGTCGTTTTCAACGGCAAGATAAACAGCTTCACCCCCAATAACCCCATCAAGATAAAGGTAGGGAAGCTGGTCAGAGTGTTTTTCCTCAATGCCGGACCCAATCTGACTGCGGCCTTCCACGTCGACGGTGTCCTCTTCAGCACCATTTACAGAGGCGGGAATCCTGCAGATGCGCTGCACTGGCTCAACACTCTGGACGTGCCGCCAAGTGACGGGGCGGTTTTTGAGTTTAAGGTTAATCAGCCCGGGAAGTACGCGTTCACGGACCTGAACAGGGCCCACCAGTACAAAGGTGCTCAGGGCGTTTTCGAAGCCGTGAAGTAACGGCCACGGCGTTCCTCGAACGTGCCGGAATAGCGCTCTCCGGGGCGCCAATCTTCGACTTGGGCACGAACCGTCTTCAGACCGGAACGGGACAGTGACGCGTTAGCCACGGGCCCCATCTGAAATCGTAACGGTGATCCGGCAAATGCCGGATCACCGTTTTTTCTTGGTTACGGGTGCTCCGTAGGACTGATCGACCGTCCGTGCTGCCGCCGGTTGATCGCGACCGTCAGGCGAAGAGAAAGGACGGCTTGATGCCGAGAGCGTCCGTGGATTGGCGGATCTCATTCGCGTACACGGGGTTCATGACTATCACGACCTCCGGCTTGTATTCCGCAAGGAAGGACGGAGGCACGATAAGTTGACCGGTTCCAGTAGTGTAGCTGCCCTGTTTGCGCGGGTTGAGATCGACGATGTAATCCACGGCGGACGGGCGCAAGGTATTGAGAAAAGCAATACCCTTCGAGCCTGCGCCCCAAACCACCACTTTGCGACCGTCGCGGCGCAGGGTCTCGAATCGCTTGCCCCAGTCGGCGACCGTTCGCCGGTATTTCTTGGCGAAGACATCTACGAGCTGCGCGAGACGTGCCGGGGCGCTTGGTTTTCGCTCCGTGTCGGAATTGCCGCTGACGCGTGCGTTCAGGGTGAGGAACTGACCCTCGAATGCCTCGTCGACCTGCACGCCCCGGTAACCGCTTTCAACGAAAACTCGGGCAAGAGAACTCGGGCTGAAGTAGGAACAATGCTCGTAGATTAGATCCCAGGCGCCGCCGTCCAAGGTGTGAAGCCCGTTGGGAACTTCGAAAAACACGGGCACACCTGTGCGAACCGACGCGTTGCGGATGCTTGAGAGAAACTTCCGAGGCTGGGCAATATGCTCAAGCGTATGACGGCTGCAAATGAAATCTGCCTCGAAGCGGGGACGGCTGCCATTGAAGCTTTCGTGGTGTATTGAGATCTCGCAATTGGTGTCGACGATTTCCTCGTCCGGCGGACTACCGGGATCGAACCCCACGCCCCGGTTGTTGCCGCGCCTGCATAGAGCCTTGAGAAAATCGCCGCGTCCACATCCGATCTCCACAATGGTGCAGCGCGAAAGCCGGTATCGGCGCACGAGTGTCTCGACCAGTGAATCGGCATACTCGCGAAAGCGCCCCGAGAAGTACAACGAGTTTTCGTAGTTGGCGTCGTACTCGGTCAGATGGGGGGCAAACTCGGTATTGAAGATGTGTCCGCAGTCGTGGCAAAAGCCGAGACAGATAGGCGCGGTCGGCGCGTCGAGAGCCTGCGAACGGGTACGATGGAGTACGGTGCATAGCACCGGCATCCGCTCAATACGCAAAAAACGGCAGACGCCCGAATGGCCGCATACGATGCATGTAGTGGTTTGTCGGGTCATGTGCTTATCAGCTCCGGTTGAAGATTCATGCGTTCGAGATACTCTGCGATCTCCTTGCGATATATCGGGTTCATTATGATAACGACACCCGGGCGATAGTCGCGCAGGAACTCGGGTGCCACGATTTTCTGCCCTGTAGTGGGCATATAGTGGCCGCGCTTGTTGGGGTTGATGTCGACCGCATATTCAATACAGCCAGTGACATCCACGGTGGTCAGGAATGCGACTCCCTTGGAACCTCCGCCCCAGATAACCGGCCGCATGCCGCGCTCACGATAGTCCTGAAGCCTCGCGCGCCATGTCGAAACCTGACGAGAGAAATCCCCCTCGAAACGCGAGACCATCTGGCGCAGTTCTCCAAGATCTTCTTCGATCTGCGTCGGCCCGCGGGAGGGGCCGTCCGACGTCCGGGCCTCGAGCATCAGGTACTGGCCATTGTAACCGCGGGCGAGATTGAGCAATTCGAAACCCGAACGACGAAACAATCGGGCCAGCGAACCGGGACTGAAGTACGAGCAGTGTTCATAGTAGATGTCCCAGAAGGCAGTCTCCTTCAGCACGCGCGACACGTCTGGCATCTGAAAGAAAACGGTGGTACAGCGTTGGCCTTCAAGCGAGCGTCGCAGCATCCCGATGAATTCGCCGGGTTCCGAGATATGTTCCAGCGTCATCTTGCAGCAGACGAAATCGGCCCCATGACCGGCGTAGCGCTCAGAGTAATTGTCACGAATGAACTCGATGCGGTCGCGGACATCCGGGGACGGGTCATGCTCGGGGCGATAAGCCGGATCGAATCCCACGCCATGATTTTCGCCAAGCTCACACAGCATCGCGAGAAACTCGCCCTTGCCGCAGCCAATCTCGACTATCCTTTTGCTCCTGAGTTCATAACGGTCGATAAGTCGGCGTGCGAGTGTCTCGTGCCACGCTCTGAAGGTCGGCGAAAAGCCTTGAGTCTCTTCGCACCGCTCTGAGTATTCGGGCAACCGCGGGTCGTATGCGACGTTATAGATAAAGCCGCACTCCTCGCAAAAACCGAGGTGAATGTCGCCCTTCGGGAACGCTATCGCCTCGTACCGGGTCGGTAGCAGAAGCACATTGTTCACGGGTACTCCCCGCGTCTCGTGGAATATGCGCACCCGTCCCGATCCGCAGCTGCGACACTTCATTAGTGGGAGAACTCCCGCCGCCCGTTTCTTCTGCCGACGGGCGCGTTGCAATAATCGGTCGTCGTTGCCACTGGGCCATCTCCGGCCGACTTTCGACTGCACGGTTCGCCGCGAATAAGATGCGTGCCTCAGGTGTCAAATCGGCGCGGTGCCGGAGCGAACCCTCGCAGTCGTTTTCTATTCCTGTCCCGATGTTTGACAGTTCCGCAAATCACGCCCACTGCGCAGCGCGCTGGCGAAACTCTGCGCGCCTGACTCCGCGAAAGAGCCGGTAGCTCGATACTCCGAGATTACCCGGAAGCGCGGCGCACAAGCTCATTATGATTCCTTTTGCTCCGGAGCGGACAGATCCGGGGAAATAACGGCTGCGGAGCAGTCTACGGGCATGATCCACGTCTCCTTCAAGAAAACACGTGCTGATCGCGCCCATGATAAGAGTTCCCAGAACTTTACGTTTGTAGGGTTCTACCTCGGGGGCGACAGGAAGAGACTGAAGATTGTCGACGAGATTGGGCAGTGTACGGAATCCTCTCGCCGTCATGGTGTCTGGATGGTGCCGTTTTTCGGCCAGGTATTCGGGTAGAAAGACGAATGCGCCCGATTCTCTCGACAAAAGGATAAAGAATTCTATATCCGGAACGTCTATCTTTTCGTCGAAGCGGATTCGTCTGAAATCGCTGGTTCTTATCAAGGATGATTCAATGCACGGGGCCTGCTGCCATGCAACTATCTGGGGCGTCGCGACTTTGCCGCGTGGAATAAGATCGCGAGAATACCTTCGCGTCAGGTCCAGGCTCATTTGTTTCAGGACGGTCCCGTCAGCGTCTATGACATAGTGATTTGCAAAGACCATCGAGGTGTCTGGTTCGATAGCAGACACCATCGTTTCGATGCTCTTTGGCAAAAGCCTGTCATCGTCGCCGATGAACAGCAGATATTCACCCGTTGCGGCGTCGGCTATGGCATTGAAGTTTGCGGGTACACCGATATCCTTCGGGTTGATCTGGAAATGGACTCTGGAGTCACTGGCCACTATATCGCGGCAATACTCCGTGATAGCTCCGGCAACTGCGGTATCCGGATGGGGATTTTGGGAAATCAGAATTTCTGTATTGGCGTACGTCTGCGCCTGGGCCGATGAAACCGCCTCTTTCAGGTACCTCAACCGGCCGTACGTAGTGATACCGATAGTAACCCGGGTCGAACGGCTTGCCATCATCATACTTCGCCAGTGACCGCGAATAAGGTATTAGAGAAAGCCAAGCTCTCTCTTTATCTTCAGCGTGACAATAAAGCTCACATCGTGAAAAGAGTGTTCACAATTATAAAAGACGATACAAATAACGCGCGGACATGGATTTGATTGAGCTTGGATAAAGAAAGCCGGAAACAGTTACGTAACCGCTTCCGGCCGCATCTTGAATAGGGTTTGAGTGTGTCGCCCCCACCATCGGAGGGCGTCGACGGCCCCGCTTACGCCCAGCTGGCGCGCGTTCGCATGGAACGCCTGCGCATCGCGGTCGAACGGAAAACCGTTACAGGTTTGGAAGGGGCCAGCTCCGGCGCATCGAAACCCGCCACCGGCGCCCGTTCCAGTCTTTTGCCAAGAACCCGCTCAATTCGTCCCAGGGACATGCGTTCCGCGGGACTTACGAGGCTCAAAGCCTCACCGGATTTGCCCATCCGGGCGGTTCTGCCAATCCTGTGTATATAGTTTTCGGATTCGTCGGGCAGGTCGAAATTTATGACATGGGAGACATGCGGAACGTCGATGCCTCGAGCGGCCAAATCAGTCGCCACCATCACGCGATAGTTACGAGCGCGGAAACCCGCGAGCGCGGCATTGCGCTGGCTCTGCGAGCGATCGCCATGTATTGCGACTGACTTGATACCGTTTCGCGCTAGCATCTTTGCAACGCGGTCGGCGCGGGTCTTTGTCCGGGTGAAGACGATCGCGCTGTCGACATCCGCGCTTTTGAGAATCTCAAGCAGGACGGGACCTTTGTTCTCCAACGTGACCGGGCATACGGTCTGGCGAATGGTCGCGGGTGGGGCGGATTTGGTGCCGACACTCACATGTTCGGGATTTTTCAAAAACTCGCGTGCGACTTGCGCCACACCCGAGGCCATCGTGGCCGAGAACATGAGCGTCTGACGCTTTTGTGGCACGGTCTTCATGATTCGACGGAGCTGAGGCAGGAAGCCCATGTCCAGCAAGCGGTCCGCCTCGTCGATCACGACCGTTTCGATCCGATCGAGCTTGACAGTCTTGCGCTCGAGATGATCGATCAGACGCCCAGGACACGCGATCAGCACCTGTGCCCCGCTTCGCAAGTCGCGCAACTGCCGACTCATCGAGTCGCCGCCCATTATGACGACCGCTTTCAGCCGGCTGTGACGTGCCAGCAGGGTGAACTCACGAGCAACCTGGACCGCGAGCTCTCGGGTGGGTACGACCACCATCGCTCGTAGGCCCGGCGAAGCCTTTCCGCCGGAACGGGGAGGGCGGAGGCCGTTAATGAGCGGGATCAAATAAGCCGCGGTCTTGCCACTGCCTGTTTCCGCAGTGGCAACGAGATCGCATCCCGTCAGGGCGACAGGGATGGCCCTTGACTGGATAGCTGTCGGCTCGTGGTGGCCGCGGTCTCGAATTGAACGGACAATTTCAGGAGAAAGAGAGAAATCGGAAAAGGACAAAAATACCTCGGTATCCAGAGCCAGCGGATTCACGTCTGCCCATGGGGCCAAACGTATGGTTCTGATTGGTTACGAAAATGGCGTCGCGGAATCCGACGCGCGCATCAGTCGTCATTGACTTGACGCTAACGATAGCGGCTTGAGCTGACTGCGTCAACTCACCTCGCTTTCTTCGTGCCTCGTCCTGTCACTGCAATTAAGACCGCCCGAGCTGGTTCTTTTGGGCCAAGCGGCATCTTCACGATACGCGTCAAAGCGCTCATCCCTGGGCGCCTCCGACTTCCTGTAGCGCAAGGTTTCCCTTTCAAGTCCGCCAATCGAGGAACCCGGCAATAATTCGGGCTTGATGACCGAGCCTCCCTGAGTTCATCCAAGCCTAAACGGATTTCGAGATGTTGAACAAGGTGAGTACAGCAACATCCGCAGCCTTGATGAACCGGGCATACGCGCCAGGTATGCCCGAAGATTGGACAATCACCGCAAATTACCAATAGTCATGCTAGATTGCGAATTCGTACGCACTGCTAAATGTTCGCCAGATATGCAGTCCTTGTCATCACAAACGATCACTCCTTTGTGCGTTTAACCGTTCCGGCCCTAATCTACGTTCATCTTCACCGCAAAGCAGCGAAGATTCGCTTGCTTCAAGCAATCTAGAATCATAGCTGAAAGATGTAGCGTCGGCATGCCGAACAATGACAATCAAGTCTTGCCGGAGCGTCTCTAGATGTATCGATCTGACTTTGCCGGAGATGACATGGGAATGCCGTTTGTTGGCAGGGAGAATGAACTAGCTCATCTTGCAGGGGCGGTAGAACTAAGTACTACCGGACGCACGGTAGTCGTACAGGGGGCACCAGGCACTGGAAAAACGAGATTGGCGCGGGAACTGGCCGGTCGTATGACTGAACGCGGAATTCGGGTGCTATGGGGACACTGGTGCGAGGATGACGTGGAGCGCTTGCCGCGGCGCTTCATCGTGCTTGGAGCCGAGAGCAGATTAGGCGCAAAAGGAGTCCTGTTCTCCGAGACAATTATACACTCGAACGATCTTCCTCGATTAGGCGCTCGACTGCAGAAGTGGATCTGGTCGGTCAGTTCGATGCCACCGCGTTGGCGCGTACCCTCAGGGACCATGCCGCCCGACGCCGCTAAAGAACCGTGTGTCCTACCGACCGGTACGGATGACAGACTTCTTCTGATCCTGGATGATCTATGCATTCGCGATCGGCTCTCTCTGATCTTGCTGCGGACACTGGCCAGAAACCTCCGTCCGATACCCGGTGCGCTGCTTGGCATTTTCGATGGCCGGCAGGGGTTCGACTGCGCGGATTTCGAGACGGCTCTGGGCTCTCTCGTAACGCGATCTGACCGAATAACATTGCGGGCCCTTGCGGATCATGATGTGGCTCGAATGATCCAGCTGACGGCCAAAGACAGGGTCGGACCGGATGCGCTTTCCGAAATCCAGGCTGTCTCGCGAGGTAATCCGCGAACACTCGCCAGAATTGTCAGTCTGCTTCGCGAGCATCAGACCGACCGTCCCGACGACAGCCTCGCGCGCGTGCCCAAAACGGATTCTCATTCACAGACGGTCGTACGCTTTCACACTGCCCATGACATATCGGGCGGTGAAAAGAACCTTTTTGCGCGCGAGGGTGACTACTGGACGGTTCTGTTCAGAGGAAGTGTCGTCCGCCTCAGGCACGTAAAGGGGTTTACTTATATAGCCAGTCTGATGCGGGAACCATACCGCCAACTCCACGTGCTCGAACTTGCGGCACTGGAACAGCGCAGCGACAGGATGGCCGATAATCATCCGGAATTCGACTACACATCATCTGCGTCGGGCTTACGCGTCAGCTTTCAGCGCGATACCGGCCCTGTCCTCGATTGGCGAGCAAAAGAAGACTATGCACGGCGCCTCAGGGAACTCGACGAGGA
The DNA here is from genome assembly GCA_046704965.1 of Binataceae bacterium (SeqCode). Lineage (GTDB taxonomy): Bacteria > Desulfobacterota > Binatia > Binatales > Binataceae > DTIX01. The sequence continues at coordinate 8,165 of JBJKQX010000517.1, read as the reverse complement.
GATTCGCGAGGCGACCGCGTTTAATGATCTGGGCAAAATCGCCCGGTTCCAGCAGGAGCGCGCCTTTATTACCGAGGAAGTGGCGCGCGCAATTGGACTGTGTGGACGTGACCGCAGAGGAGCGTCGGCGGCGGAGCGCGCGCGAGTCAGCGTTACGCACGCAATCAAGTCCGGCATCCACAAAATCGCCCGGTGCCAGCCGGACCTCGGACGCCATCTGAATATTGCAATACGGACGGGGCTCTATTGCAGTTACCTGCCGGAAGAAGTCGCGGAACGCTCTCTACGAGAGCAATAGATGGATCCTTGCAATAGTGAGTGTCAGGCGTTGTGTGTTATCGGTCGCGCGCAATCAATTACACAATGTTGGATTGCAGTTCTTTCGAGATCGTCAAGTTCGCTTAGTTGTTCGCCCGATGTTCACGACGTGAAGGCATATTTCACGCATTCTCTATAGTTAGCTATGCCGTCTGAGCGGCATGGGATGGCGGACGCGTGTGCGCGGCCCTTCAGACGCGGCATGCGCACGGAGAAATTCAGCGATGAATCGTTTGTTACGTTGGATTGGCGCGAGCGAAAGCGGACCATTGAGCAGAGTTCCGCGTCCGACGTTGTCGCTTCTGGTAGTAATTCTGACCCTGACGTCCGCGTCATGCGCACCTGACGCCTCGCAATATACCTCAAGGGCCGGCTCGCCAGGAATGGATCAGGCGGTCGCGGTCAATCCAGGGCCGAGCACGACACCTGCAGTGTCCGGCGTGCAGAACATTTCATACTCAGACGCAGGTCAGCTGGAGAAGCTCTGGCAGAAGCGTACGCAGAATATAAGACTGACCGATTATCCAATCGGTACGGGAGATGTAATCGACATTTCCGTGCCGGCAATCGATGCGCTCAAGCGGCGTTCAGTTCGGGTATCCGCCGAAGGTACTATTGCTCTTCCGCTTGTGGGTGTGGTGAAAGCTGGCGGCCTGACCGAAGAACAGTTCAGAGAGGTACTTGTGCAAAAACTGCACAAGTATATGTACCATCCGGAGGTCGATGTATTCGTCAAGACATACAGGAGCCGCCAGGTGGAGGTAATCGGGGCCGTTAAGCAACCGGGCCTTGTGACACTTACCTCGCCGAGTGAGACAATATTGGATGTAATCGGGCAGGCGGGCGGTATAACGACAAAGGCCGCGGATCAAATCCTTTTATTTCCCGCAAGCGGCTCCGGTCAACATCCCGGGGCACCGGCCACGAATGACCTGGTGAGGAATAGTCAAGATATCAGGCCAGCGTCCTTGTCGAGCGGCGCCGTTGACGGGCCGACCGCGGACGGAACACGCTCTAAGGGCGGAGCGCGCGAGGATTACCTGTCGCTGGCTGCATCGGGGCGTCAGGCTCTCGTTATCGGGCTTCAGACCACCTCCTTGACCGGCGCAGGTCGCTATTTGCATATGCCAGTGCGTCCCGGAGACGTGATCCTGGTGCCGGGTGGTGGTGACGTGATGGTAATCGGATGGGTCAACAATCCGGGTCATTTCAAGGTCGGGTCGGGTCTGACCGTACTTGGGGCGATTGGAGCCGCCGGCGGACCGATGTTTGCCGCAAATACGTCGAATGTGCGTCTTATACGGACGGGTCTGAGCGGCCAGAAGGAAGTAATGACGATTGACGTCAACAGTATAATGACCGGCAACGCACCGGATATACCGGTCAAGGCTAACGATGTAATCGATGTGCCATACTCGAATGCGAAAATTGGACCATACGTGCTCTATTCAATCCTGTCGAAGGTCGGATACGGAATCGGCCTTGGCGGTACGATCCCATAGACAAGTTGGAGACGCCGGGGTGTACGGTATCGGTTAGAGCATGGTGGCCGGCGCTGGAAAGACGGCTTGCGCGTGAATGCTGCCGATCAAGGGGCAGGGATTGAGTGGTGAAAATCCGTCGTCTTCTTTCGGTAGGGCACTCGTACTGTGTAGCACTGAACCGCCGTCTGGCCGAGGAAATGACTCGCGTTGGGAGCGGTCGATGGGAGGTGAGGGCGGTTGCACCCGAATTCTTTCATGGTGATCTCGGGCCAATACGAACCAGACGGGGTCCTTTCGAAGCATGCGGAGTGAGTCTTGTCAGAGCGTACCTTACTCAGTCACTGCATATGTTTTTCTACGGCCTGCATCTCCGTGAAATGCTTCGGGGTTCGTGGAATCTGGTGCACTGCTGGGAGGAACCTTATGTGGTGGCCGGATGGCAGGTTGCTCGATGGACGCCGATGAAGACACCGTGGGTATTCTGGACCGCGCAGAATATTTACAAGAGTTATCCAGTGCCGTTCGGGTTAATGGAGCGAGACTGTGTTAACCGATGTGCGGGATGGATAGCCTGCGGCGAAACGACACGTGCCAGCGCAATAACGCGCGGTTATGACGCAAAGCCGCATCGCATAATTTCGTTGGGCGTCGATGTGGAGCATTTCAAGCCTGACGCGAGGGGCGGACGCCGGAAGCGCGAACAACTGGGATGGCATCATGGAGGGCCTCCGGTAGTCGGATTCCTGGGTCGATTTGTAGAAGAGAAGGGAGTCCGAATGCTTACGAAAGTGCTGGACGGAGCGCGGTCGCCATGGCGGGCACTTTTTATCGGAGGCGGTCCGCTTGAGAGCCATGTTCGAGGATGGGCGGAGACGCACGGAGATCGCGTGCGCATAGTTACTGGAGTGACGCACGATGAGGTTCCACAGTTCCTCAACGCGATGGACGTGCTATGTGCCCCGAGTCAGACAACACCGCGATGGCGTGAACAATTTGGTCGGATGCTTGTCGAAGCGTTCGCTTGCGGTGTGCCGGTTATCGCCAGCGACAGTGGCGAGATCCCTTACGTAGTCGATCAAGCCGGGATGATAGCAGGCGAGAATGATCACGATGCGTGGGTCGAGGGCTTGGGAAGGCTGTTGGAAAATCCCCGACTGAGGACAGAGTACGCGAGACGCGGGCTGGAGCGTGCGCGCAGCGAGTATGCATGGCCGGTCATAGCGAAAAAGCATCTGGAATTTTTCGACAGCCTTGCCGTCTGACCTGTGGTTGTCGACTAGCACATGGATATCGGTAGGTAGAGCAGGCCGGCTTTTGTCGCCGGTTAACGAGCCGACAGCCAGGCGCGAACAGCGTGCGATGCCCGGGGAATTCTTGACTACTCGGCACAATCTTTCAGGGGCGGTGGTGAATTGCCGCCCCTTGGCGACGCAGTTATGAAAGATTTATCTCCGTATTTCATTCGCCGATCGCAGCTTCCCTACGAGAGTGACGAACTCGATCCTATTTTTCTTGATCCGGAAGAAGAACAGGGAATCGACCTCGCTCCCTACTGGTACGCCGTCAGAAAGCACCTGCGACTGATAGCGACGGTTGTCGCGGCATGTGTACTTGTGACGGTTGCTTATGTCGAGAGCCTAACGCCCCGCTACCGGGCGGAAACCACGGTACTGATTCGTGCCCACGCCCCTGCGATTTATCAGCCAAAGGAGGCTGTGGCTTCCGATCAGCAAGCCGCGGTGGATCCTGATTTCTTCAGAACACAATGCGCTCTCCTCAAGAGCAAACTCATCGCGCTTGATGTAATTCGCCGCCTGAACCTGGCGCACGATCCGCAGTTTGCAGCGGGCGGAGGCCCCGTGACAGAAGTGCGCGAAATGTTGGGGCGGTGGATCTCGGACGTTTCAGGCGTGTTTGTTGCGAAGAACCCCGAAGCACAAACGCCCGGCATCTCAAGTGAAGAGGAACGTCTGGTCGACACCTATCTCGGAGATCTGTCGATTTCCGCCTTGCCCGAGACCAGTATCGTGAAAATCGGATTCACTACTACCTCGCCTGAACTTGCAGCCAGGATAAGCAACGCGCACGCACAAGCCTTCATTCGCCAGGGGATCAAGTTCAAAAGTCAGACCAACGAGGAGGCGGAAAGGTTTCTTAAGAAGAAGCTTGGGGACTTGCGTAACCGTCTTGAGGATTCCGAAATCGCCCTGAATGCCTATAGACGAAAGAAAGGGATAATACCGGGACTGATGTCCCTCAACGGAAAGGAAGGCGTCGTTGTCGATCGCCTGACGGACCTGAGCAAGGATTTGACCGCGGCTCAGGTGAAGAGCATCTCGCTTGAAGCGCAAGTCGACATGATTCGTCACGGTCACTATGACTCACTTCCTTCGGTCGCACAGAATACGGGTATTCAGACGCTCCAGGGGCAGCTCGACACGGTCCAGGCGCAGTATGCGTCTCTGTCGAAGGAATTCACTCCGAATTATCCGCCCGTCGCTCAGTTGAAGGCCAAGATCGATCGTTTGAAACAGTCGCTTCGCGAGCAAATTCGAGAACAGGCCAAATCCATAGAAGCCGCCTACCAGGCGGCGCGCGAAAAGCAGACCAAGCTGCAAAAGGAAATGGACAATCAACGGTCGGTCGCGCTGCGCCTCAACGACGCCGCGGTCAAATTCGCGATACTGCAGCGCGATGTTGATACGAACAGGCAACTGTACAACAGCGTCCTCCAACGGATGAAGGACGTTGGAGTTGCCGCAGAGGCGCAGACGTCCAATGCCTCCGTCGTTGATCGCGCCATGCCCCCGAGCGTGCCCGCCAGCCCCAAGAAGACGCAAGACGTCATACTCGCCATCATCCTGTCGCTGACCGCCTCCGTCGGACTTGCGATAGTGCTCGAATACTTCGACGATACCTTCAAAAACTCGGAACAGGCCGAGGGATCGCTGCGTCTTCCGAATCTGAGCTCGATCCCGGATTTTGCGCTTCCCTACGTCAATGGTCGTCGCCTGAATCAGGTATCCGCGGCCGCTCAGATCGAGGCGTCTACCTCCAGTGGCAAAGAGCTTGTCAACTCTGCCGGGCTCAACTCGTTGATTGGCGAATCGTACCGCCATCTGCGCACCGCGCTTATGGTCTCGCGGGCGGAGTCTCCACCGCAGGTAATGATGATGACCAGTGCGACGCGTGGCGAGGGAAAGACTGTAACGGCCGTCAATACTGCAATCGTGCTGGCTCAATTCGAAGGGCGTGTCTTGCTGATCGATGGAGACCTTCGCAAGGGGCGGTGTCATCATATGCTGGGTGTCGGCAAGGGAGCTGGACTTACCGAAGTTCTGACCGGCAGACAGGAGGTTGAGGACGTTGTGACGCCTACTTCCGTTTAGAGATTGTTTTTTCTCAGTTCCGGGTGTTCAGCGCCAAATCCGACCGAGTTGCTTGGCTCGCGGAAGATGCGCGAGACTCTCCGTATATTACGCGAGCAGTTTCAGTACATAGTCATAGATTCGCCACCGGTTATGCCGGTGACCGACGCAATAGTGATGTCGACCATGGTCGATGGAGTGGTAGTGGTAGTGCGAGCGGGCGAGACGTCCAGAAAATACGTTAAGACTACCTGTGCGCGACTCCGACAGGCGCGCGCCAAGATATTCGGGACAGTGCTGAACAAAATGCATATGCAGAGTTCGGAGTACACACAGTATTACGACTATTCGACCGAGACCGAAGAAACGCCGAGCTCCGCCAGTCCTCCGCGCCGACGCAGGCTTAAGGTGACCTTGTAGTTCTATGGCGCCGTTCAGGGGCGCATAGAGCCATTGAAGCAGAAAAGTTCTTCCTACCCGCGGATATCGTTACCGTCGGATCTGAATCGATCGGCCGAACCGAAATGTGCGGCATTGCCGGAATGATTGGTTTCCCGCGAGCCGACCGCGAACTGGCTTTGCGGCTTCGCGCATCGCTGCGCCATCGAGGTCCCGACGATGAGGGGATCGCCGAACCTGCACCGTCGGTGTACCTGGTGCATACGCGGCTGGCGATTATTGATCTCACGCGTGCGGGTCATCAGCCCATGGCGGACCGTCGGGAGGAAGGCGGTGGCTCGGCCAATTGGGTGGTATTCAACGGGGAGATATACAACTACCGAGAACTCGCGAGAGAGCTCGTATCTCTTGGATGCCGCTTTGCGACGGATACTGACACGGAGGTTATCCTTCAGGCGTACCGGATTTGGGGGCCATCGTGCGTCGAGCGGCTTCGCGGGATGTTCGCGATTTGCCTGGTGGATACGGAGCGCGGAGTCGCCCATCTGTACCGCGACCGGCTCGGTATCAAACCGCTGTATATGTTTCGTCCTGCGGACGGCGGGCTAATCTTTGCGAGCGAACTGCGGGCAATACTGGCGTTGGGCGAAGACGTCGTTCCGGCGTCGATCGATCGCACGGCGATCGAGAGTTTCCTCGCACAGGGCGCCGTCCAGGGCTACGGAACCGCTGTCCGCGGAGTCGAGCTGTTGCGGCCGGCAACCCACGTTTCGGTGGATCTGGCGACTGGACGGGAGATTAGCGCGAAAAGTTACTGGCAGCTGTCGCGACAGGCGACGGCGGCAGGCGGTTCTCGCGAAGCTGCGGTCGAGCAGTTGCGGGAGTTGGCGCAAGAAACAATTCGCCTGCATCTCATCAGCGATGCGCCGTTGGGTCTGTTTCTCAGCGGTGGGGTGGACTCGACGGCACTCCTGACGATGGCCTGTGACAAAGGCCGCCGCGAGCCGCTCCGCACTCTGACCGTCGCGTTCGACTGCGAAGGTTTCGACGAAAGCGTCGAATCGTCCGAAACCGCCGCGCGGTTTGGTGTCAATCATCAGACCCTTCCAGTTACCGGCAAAGATGTCCTGAACAATCTTGACCGTGCACTCGATGCGATGGATCAGCCCACCGTCGATGGGTTCAACACGTGGCTTGTCAGCCATGCCGCACGGAATGCAGGCCTTACGGTCGCGCTGTCGGGCCTGGGCGGAGATGAACTGTTTGGTGGATATGACAGCTTCACCCGGGTGCCGCGGATTACCGCGATAAGGCGAAGCGCGATTCTGAGCGCAATCGCAGGTCTGGGTGGACGTGTGATTGCGAGTCGGGCCGGGGCGAAATTGAGAGAGGCGATACGCCGCGAACCCGACTTGCTCGCGATGTATCTGCTGAGGCGCGAACTATTCTTTCCGTGGGAACGGCGCGAACTACATTCCCTTCCGCACAATTGCGACCCGTCTAGCGGTCTTGACCGCGATCTGATCGCCGAAGTTCATACGGAATCCGCTGACCTAGACGAACTCAACAGGATGAGTCTTTTCGAGCTTGAACTGTATATGCGTCATATGTTGTTGCGTGATGCCGACGCATTTAGCATGTCCGCTCCGATAGAGTACCGTGTCCCGTTCCTTGATCATCGAATGGTTGAGACCGCGTTCGCTTTGCCCGGTAGCTGGAAGCGGCCCGATCCGCGACCCAAGCCGCTTCTGCTTGACGTGGCGGGGGACAGCATGCCCGCCGCCATCGCGAAACGGCCAAAACGTGGGTTCGCCCTGCCTTGGGGTGAATGGCTTGCACCCGGTGGCGCCATGTGCGAGGCAGCGCGCGAGGTCGCATACGACGCTACCACATGGCGCGATTTGGGAATGGAACCCGCCGGCGCGCGAAGCGTATGGGAGCGGTTTGCCGCGGGCGACCCGAGCACGAGCCCGCTACAGGTGCTCGCACTGATCACGCTCCGACATTTCTGCACGCGCCATCATCTGAGCGCATGACCAGAGTTTTGTTTCTAAGTCCGGGAGGCGAGCTTGGCGGAGCCGAACGAAGCCTTCTCGATCTTATTGCCAGTCTCCGCGTGGCCAGACCGGATCTGCACGTCGGGCTCATAAGCGGCAGCGCGGGACCTCTGCCGGACGCGGCGCGTGAATTGGACGTGGAGTCGTGGGTAATGCCGTTCCCTGCGGTGCTCGGCCGATTGGGCGATTCAGGCGCCGGTGGCCCTGCTGGAGATCAAAGGAGTGTTGCCAATCTGATCGGGGCAATGTCAGCCGCGGTGCCCGCGGTTGCGCGGTACATAGTGTCCCTCAGGCGCGATGTGGCCGGCTTCTCGCCCGACGTGGTTCACAGCAACGGTCTGAAAATGCACGTCCTTGCCGCGTGGGCGGGGCCCCTCAATGCGCCGATTATATGGCACGTCCGTGACTATGTGAGCAAACGCCCCGTCATGTCGCATCTGATGCGCCTGCACGCTCATCGGTGTGCCGCAGCGATCGCAATTTCTCGCAGCGTTGCAGCGGACTTGATTTCCACATGCGGCGAAAGGTTTCCGGTGTTC
>JBJKQX010000516.1:0-3320 GCA_046704965.1 Binataceae bacterium (SeqCode) | reverse complement strand
CTTTACAACGCCGCGACGGCAATTTTGATGGCGTGGGAAGGCTCGCGTCTGGGCCACGGTCGCCGCTTGCTGCTTTCACGGATGGTCCTGGAGCATCGTCTTTCCGCGCGCGATCCGATGGCGATTGCGGACGACCTATGGGAGGCGGAAGCGAGCGAACTTATTCTGCGTGAAGGCCCGCTTGCTCTTGATCGCGCGATTGCGACGGTCTCTTAAAAAGTCGCGCTTCACACATGTTGATCGACACCCGCGCATAACTGCATGATACTTGATGCAGGGGGACGCCGCGGTTTGAGGCGTCATTTGCGTGGCCACAAACGAAGTCGAGCACAGCACAATGCTTACCGCAGCCGAGGCTGCGGACCAGTTGGGCGTAAAGATCGGAACTCTTTACGCCTACGTGAGCCGGGGATGGCTCAAAAGTTACCGGCGCCGGATTGGCCGGCAGGCGCTTTATCGTAGATCCGACGTCGAGGCGCTGCGCCGTCTGGTTGCGCCGGAACGAGGTCAGCGAGCCCGAAACGTCCCGGAGGCGTCATCGTGGGTAACGGTGGCGCAGCCCAGGGTGCCCGGCGAGAGCCCTCTGCCGGGCGTTATCGTCACCGAATCAGCAGTAAGCTCGATTATTGAGAAGCGTCTCGCCTATCGCGGCTATCCGGTCGAGGAAGTCGTCGCCAACGCGTCATTCGAAGAAGCCTGTCTGTTGCTATGGAACGGCGAGCGCCCGAGCGCGGACGAAGTCAGGGAACTGCGCGCGACGATCGCGAAGGCGAAAATCCCCGCGATGGTGGCGTCCGCAATAGCGGCGCTGGGCGAGGATGCGCCGCCGCTGCTGCGGATGTCCGCGAAGATGCCGACGCTCGCTGCATGGGAGCGGCGGGGCGAACCAATCACGCGCATCGAGCGCGCCCGACGGATTCTCTCGATGCTTCCTCTGCCGCTCGCGCCCAGACCGATAGCACCCATCAGTATCGAAGGCGGGATGGCGGAGCGGCTTTTGAAATCCGTCGCCGGGACCGAGGCCGTGGAGTGGGAGCGGGCCGCGATGAACCAAATCCTGGTGGCGTGCGCCGAACACGAGATGAACGCTTCGACATTTGCGGCACGGGTGGTGGCCAGCACCGGTGCAGACCTTTACGCCTCGGTCATGGCAGCGCTTTGCTCGCTGTCGGGGCCGATCCATGGCGGCGCATGCGATCGGATTGAGCGGATGTTGTCGGACTTGAGCGCCGGGATGACCGTCGATGAATGTCTGGAAGCATTCAACCAGGAGCGCCGTCTGCCGCCCGGCTTCGGCCATCATATCTACCCCGCCGGAGACCCGCGCGGCGTGATTCTGAAGAAAACCACGTCCGAGGTTGCACGTCATAAGGGCGGCGACCTCTACGAAATCGCACTCGGTGTCGAGCAGACGGTATGGAAGCGCAAACGGCTTCGTCCCAATCTCGATTTCTACCTGACCGTATGCGCCAGGATGCTCGGCTTCAGGCATGGATTGCCCGCCGCTATTTTCGCAGTGGGACGCGCTGCCGGATGGATCGCGCACGGCTTGGAGCAGTACGAGAACAACCGTCTCATCCGGCCCCGGATGCGCTATCGGGGCGTTCCGATTCGCCACTGGGAAAAGCCCGCCTGAGCCGAACGCGCCTTCCCGCCGTTTTTGCCCCTTCGAAAACGCTTTGACGAGCCCCGCGTCGAAGTCGTATTGAAGATACGGGGCACATGAAAGCAATCGCGAAGACCAATCCCGCGCCCGGTGCGGAGATAGTCGATATTCCCGTCCCGCGACCGGGACCGAACGAACTTCTGGTCAAGGTTGCCGCCTGCGGCATCTGCGGTTCCGATCTGCATATCTACGATTGGGAACTCGACGTAAATCGTATCGCCGGGCGTCTTCCGTTCGTGCTCGGACACGAGCCTGCCGGCGAAGTGGTCGAAACGGGACCCGGTACGTCAGGCTTCAAGCCCGGTGACAGGGTTGCGCTCGACCCGTTCGGCCATTGCGGGCGATGCGGTCCGTGTCGCGCGGGACGGTTCCATCTGTGCGCCTCGCCGACCGTCCTGTCGGGAGCGTTTGCGGAGTATACGGTCGCGCCGGTCGCCAATGCTCATCGGGTGCCGTCCACGATGGACCTCGAACAGGCCGCGATGCTTGAGCCGTTCGGAACCGGCCTTCATGCGATAGAACAGTCGTGTCTGAGAGCGGGCGACAGCGCAGTGATAGAAGGTCCCGGACCGATCGGACTCGGAATCGCGCTCGCGGCGCGGGCGCTGGGAGCGGCTTCTATAGTCGTGACCGGACTGGAGGCGGACGCCGAGCGTCTCGAACTCGCGCGCCGGATGGGCTTCAACACCGTGTGCGCGAGCGGGTCACGATGGATCGAGGAGGCGAGGGCGATGCTTCCCGCGGACGGCGCGGACGTTCTGTTCGACGCCTGCGGAATGATCGATTCGCCGCGTGAACTGCTTCGGCGCGGCGGTGAACTGGTCGAGGTGGGATGGCCCGCGCGCGACCTGACGTCGTCGGAACTGCGGGCGCTTTTCTTTCACGGCGTTACCATAATCAACTCCCGCATCCGAACGCCCGACACCTGGCGCCGCGCGATCGCGATGGTTGCCTCGGGAGCGGTCGACCTGCTCCCCATGGTGACGCATCGCTACGGCATCCAGCGCGGAATCGAGGCGTTCGAACTGCTGCGCGCAAGGGGTGGAGTCAAGGCGCTGATCGTTCCGGGCCTCTAGCCAGGAGCGCGCCGCGACCGCTGCCATCTGGTCGGGAGGCAAAGGCGAATGAGGGACGGATTCAAAATTTTTGACGCCGACACTCACCTGATGGAGCCCGATGACGTTTTCGAGCGCTACATAGATGAGCGTTACAAATCTCAGGCACCGCGGATGGGCGTCGCTTCCGAATCGGGCCGGCGCACGTTCCTGGTCGAGGGTGAGCCGTTCACGCGCGAGAAGGGCAAGTATCCGATGGCGGCGCCTGGTTTCCTGAAGGCGGTGCGCGAGGCGATGAAGCAGCATGAGCGCGCCATGAAGGAAGGCTTCAGCCCCGAGAGCAGGCTTCGCGACATGGACGCGCAGGGCGTCGACATGGAGGTGGTTTATCCCACCGCGGCGGGTCAGATGCTTGGACGCGAGTTTCGCGACACAAAACTGCTTGCCGCGTGCTGCCGCGCCTACAACGACTGGAGCGCGGACTTCTGCTCGAACGCGCCCGAGCGTATCAAGTGGGCCGCTATCCTGCCGATGCAGGACGTCGAGGAGGCGATCAAGGAGGCACATCGCACGGTCAAAAACGGCGCGATCAGTTTCTA
>JBJKQX010000515.1:0-2590 GCA_046704965.1 Binataceae bacterium (SeqCode) | reverse complement strand
TCGGTACCCAAAGCGCGGTGCCACTGGTCACACTGCCGCCGCCACCACCACCGCCACCGCCGTTGCCGCCTCCACCACCACCGCCGCCGCCACATCCCGCCGCAAAAGCGACGATCATCAGCAGCATTCCGCAAATTCCGAACGCGCGCCCAACCATGCCACCTTTAAGCTTGAATCCCAGCATCCGATCATCTCCCGGCCTAGAAATGCCCCAACGACATCGAACAAGTGCGACCAATAGCACAAAGAAGCTATCTAAGCGAGTCCTAACAAGCGATGGAAGGTCGAAAAGCACGCTACGCGCAACTTAGCTGCATCTACGTATAATTTGGTGCACGAGTCCCCCGCGTGAGGACTCGGACACGAACAATCATATAGACACGGTGCGAAACGGTGGGAAGCCTTTCGATTAGAAGGCCAAATAATTACCGACGTGATGTCGTAAAACAGGTTGGTGCAGATGCGCAGAACTGCGCGTAAGCGGAAAGGCCTTAATTGGCTCCCCGGGCCGGATTCGAACCAGCGACTTGACGGTTAACAGCCGTCCGCTCTGCCAGCTGAGCTACCGGGGAGCAATCCTGAAAGAGTCAGGAATCTCTTTAGGTATAGGCCTTGGAAGCGGAAATCAAGAATTACCCTTCCAGAAGCTGGAAAAGTCGGGCCGGGAAGCCGCTTTGCCTCCCGACCCGAAACCTCTTAGTAGCGTTTCCTGAAGCCTTCCCGGCCGCCTCCTTCGCGGTCGCGACCGCCTCGTCCGCCGCCGCGCGGTCCACCGCCGCGCGGTCCTGCTCCGCCGCTGTCACGAGCCTGGTCGATCTTTAGACGACGGCCCTTGAGTTCGGCCTGGTTGAGGGTTTCGATCGCCTGCATGGCCGCGTCTTCGTCGGCCATCTCAACGAATCCAAACCCCCGCGATTGTCCAGAGAGCTTGTCCGTAACGACAACCGCGCTGACAACCGTCCCGGCCTGGGAGAAAAATTCTTCCAGGTCTTCCTGCGTTACCGAGTAGGCCAGATTGCCTACGTAAAGTTTGCTGGGCATCGGATGCCCACCTCCATAGATTCTGCCCGAAAGCTCTTAAACGGAAGACCCGATTGAAAGAAAAAAGGCGGGATCAACGTGAAAGGCGGCATCCGAGCGACTCAAAATCAGATTACGTGCGAGCAAGCCTTGAGTAAAGATAACGACCGATCACAACTCGTCACAACTCGATGTTATGAGCTGGCAACGGGCGCGGCGAGGAACCTGTTCAGGTAGTCATTTACCAGCTCCGGTCTTTCCTGCTGCACCCAATGGCCTGAATCCGCAACGTAATGAAGCTCGAAAGGCCCCTTAAACAGGGGCTCCATGTCGTAGGTCAGCTCCTTTCCGAGAGCCACGTCCTGCTCCCCCCATAGGAGCATCGTGGGTGCGGCTATCCGACGCTCGATCCACGCGTCGGCCTGGCGGGAATGGAATATCGTCGAGCGAAAAATTGACCTGTAGTAGTTGAGCGCCGCAGTCGCCGCATAGGGGCTCCGAAACGTCTTACGAAACATCTCCAGGTCGGCGTCGCTGAAAGCGTTCTTCTGAACCGCGGTTTGTCTGAGCGCTCGCGCAACCGCACGAGCGTCGAACATCCGCAGCATCGCATCGGGGATAAACGGGATCTGGAAAAACAGGATGTACCAGCTGCGCATCATCTGGCGTACGTTGCGTGACAGCGCGGCGCGGAATTTCGCCGGATGCGGGCAGTTCATCACCACCAACCGCTCGACCACTTCGGGCCGCTTGAGAGCCGTCGCCCAAGCGATCGCGCCGCCCCAGTCGTGACCGACCACTATCGCTCGCTTTCGCCCCATCGCCTCGATCAGGTCGACTACATCGCCAACCAGCAGGTCGAGCGCGTACGCCTCGACCCCGCGAGGTGCGTCGGTTTCGCCGTAACCGCGAAGGTCCGGCGCGACGCATTCGAAATTCGCCGACAGCGCCCGCATCTGATGGCGCCACGAGTACCAGCATTCCGGAAACCCGTGCAGCATCACGACCAGCGGCCCGCTTCCGGCGCGCGCGACCTGCATATTGAGACCGCTTGCGAGCTTCAGTCTTTCAAACCGCCACGGCTCGGTCATGGAACGTCACGCGATACCGGCACACAAAAGGACGGCCGCCGGAAATGAATCGGGCCGCGCCTCCTGAGCGAAGCACGGCCCGATAGTCGCAACGATATCTTCTTAAAGCACCGACATTGGTCGTGCCCTGAAGTGCCGGAAGTTCCGGATTGCAGACGTAACGGAGCTTGGGAAGAGTCACGTCGGCGACAGCGAAGGTTGCCCCGATCGGCGAGGTGACGTTCAGATGCCCGTCCGCTTTGAATGCCGCGGGGTCGAGTGTGACCACCCGGGGACGGCCGCGCTCGGCGCGATGGAAAGTGTATTCGGGATCCACCTGCACCAGCACGAGCTTGTCGTCCTCTTTGTTGCGGCACAGATGCATGCTGGCGATGTACTGGATGTCGCGGCCCGAGATGAAATCGCGGTCCATCTCTTCGACCTCCAGCACCGTCTTGCCGTCCAACTTGACCCGTCCGATCACGCGGTCGTGACGCACG
>JBJKQX010000514.1:0-13853 GCA_046704965.1 Binataceae bacterium (SeqCode) | reverse complement strand
CTGGAGCATCCGCCACATCCTGACACCCAGCGGACGAATTTCGCTCAACACCTCGTACTGACGGGCCTGATAATAGACGACATTCGCCTCGGTCGCGGTTTCCAGGTATACGCCGCACAGGCTGTCGCGCGCGCTCGCGACTTCCCGCAGATGTTCCAGCAGGGCGCTGCCGCAGTGTTTGCCCTGGTAGTCGGGATCGACGCCGAGGAAGTTCAGATATATATGCGGCGCGGGCGGATGGTTGTGCGAGAGTTCGTCCATCAGCTGGATGGAACGCATCGCTCCTCCGGTTCCGACCGCCGATATCAGTTTAGGAAGCCCGCCCAATCCGCTCAGAACGGTCTGTACGATCGACGGATGCCCGACGCCTTCAGTTACCGCCGCGCCGACGACCTTCCCGTCCATCACCACACCGAAAACCGGCTGCCCGCTTTTGCGCTGAATGCCCAGCACAACCTCGAACACCATCGTGAACCGCCGGGCGCGCTCTACCGGGTCGGCAACGTCCGGCAGTATCATCCTGAACGGAGGATCCTCGATGAAGGCGCGTCCAAGCGCTCGCGCGGTCTCGGGATATTGCTCGGGAAACAAAACCGAAACCTTTGGCCTCGAATTATCCATCGCCTCCCCCTACGCCTGCCGCGTCAGCACGCGCGAAACCGCCTCGCGCCATCCGGCAAGCAGTTTTTCCCGTTCCGGAGCGAGCATCGCGGGGCTGAAGACCGTGTCGCCTTTCTTTAGCACGTCGAGATGGCGGCCGCTCGGCCACACGCCGGTCGCAAGTCCCGCCAGCATCGCGGCGCCCAGCGCGGTCGTTTCGGCCATCCGCGGACGGCGCACCGGACGGTCGAGCAGGTCGGCCTGAAACTGCATCAGGTACGGATTGGCGGTTGCCCCGCCGTCCACTCGAAGTTCGCTTATCCGATGGCCCACGTCGCCCTCCATCGCGACGATTACGTCGTGGACCTGATAGGCGATACTGTCCAGCGCGGCGCGGACCACGTCGTCACGAGTGGTTCCTCGGGTTATTCCCACGATCGCTCCCCGAGCTTCGCTGTCCCAGTACGGCGCGCCCAGGCCAACGAACGCGGGGACCATGTACGGATGGCTGCGGTCGCGGCTTCGTCGCGCCATTTTGAGCGAGTCGGACGCGTTCGCCACCAATCCCAGGCCGTCGCGCAGCCACTGCACAGCGGCCCCGGCGACAAACACCGAACCCTCCAGCGCGTAGGCCGGTTCACCTTCGGGTCCCAGGGCGGCGGTGGTAAGCAATCGGCTTCGCGAGGCTATCCGCTCGGAGCCTGTGTTGACCAGCAGGAACGACCCGGTACCGTAAGTCGCCTTGGAATCGCCGGGCCGGACGGCGCGCTGCCCGAACAGGGCGGATTGCTGATCGCCGATCGCCGCGGCCAGCGGAATCGACTGTCGCGCTATCGTTCCCGGCGCCGCTTCCGCAAACGGTCCGCGCGAGTTTATGGTGCCGGGCAGCATCTCGCGGGGAATGTCGAGAATTCGCAGTATCTCGTCGTCCCATACGCGCCGCTCAAGATTGAGCATCATGGTGCGCGAAGCGTTGGTGTAATCGGTTACGAAGGCGGCGCCGCTGGAGAGCTTGAAGGTGAGCCAGGTCTCGATAGTGCCGAAGCAGAGTTCTCCACGCGCGGCACGGCGGCGCAGCTTCGGCCTTTCGTCGAGCAACCATTTGAGCTTGGTGGCGGAAAAGTACGGATCGATGACGAGTCCCGTACGACGCGTGATTTCCTGCTCGCTGTCGGCAAGGCTGCGGCAGATATCGGCGCTTCGGCGGCATTGCCAAACGATCGCGCGATGCACCGGTCGGCCGGTCTTGCGCTCCCATACGACGAAAGTTTCGCGCTGATTGGTTATGCCGACGCCCGCGATATCCCCGCCTTTGGCGCCGGCCTCGCGTATCGCTTTTCGCGCGAGCCGGACCGTGGAGCGGTAGATTTCCTCCGGATCGTGCTCGACCCATCCGGGTTTGGGATAATACTGGCGTATCTCGCCGTAGGCCCGGGCGCGAATTCGCCCGCGCGGGTCGAACACCAGCACCGTAGTGCCGGTGGTTCCCTGATCGATGGCGACTATCAAATCTGCCATGCCGTGAGAGCCCCCTGTGAGGTGCCGCCCAAGCGCGGCTCCGTGGACGCGGCCATCGTAATCGTGCCGCGGCGCATCCTCAACCGAACCTCGATGAAGTTTGTGGCTTGCCTCTCGCGACCGCCAAGGCCATGATAGGCGCGCGCCAGTGCCGGGTGGATGATGCCTTCGGCCAACGCCGAGGTACATGATGAGCGAAGTGGTCGAAACCAGAGAAGACCTGATCCGATATTTCCACGACGGTGCCAAACCGCGCGAGCAGTGGCGCGTGGGCACCGAGTACGAGAAGATCGTTGTTCTCGCCGAAAGCGGTCACGCCCTGCCCTTTTCAGGTCCGCGGGGAGTCGAACAACTTCTGAAGCTGTTGGCCGATCGCCACGGCTACGAACCGGAAGAGGAATACGGACGCATTCTCGCCCTTGCAGGCGACAACGGCCATATCACGATCGAGCCCGGCGGCCAGATAGAACTTTCCGGCAAACCTTTCGAGAGCCTCCACTGCGCGCATCGCGAGTTCTCACGCCACAGCGAGGAACTGGTCGAGGTCGGCCGCGAAATCGGCGCGGTGCCGCTCGGTCTCGGGATGCAACCCGTAAGCAGGATTGACGAAATTGAACTGCTGCCCAAGGCGCGTTACGGAATCATGTATCCGTACATGGCCCGCAAGGGCCGGCTCGGGCAGCGGATGATGAAGCAGACCGCGGGTGTGCAGGCCAATCTCGACTATTCGAGCGAGGCGGACGCGATGCGCAAGCTGCGCGTCTCGACCGGGATAGTGCCGCTGCTCTACGCGATTTTCGCGAACTCGCCGCTTTGCGACGGCAGGCTGAACGGCTATCAAAGCTTCCGCGGCAGGATATGGGCCGAAACCGACCCGGACCGATGCGGCATGCTCGGATTTCTGATGCGCGACGACGCGAGCTTCAACGACTATGCCGAGTACGCGCTCGACGTTCCGATGTACTTCCTCATCCGCGACCACAAGTACATCGATTTGACCCGTCCGCCCGGCCTCACCTTCCGCCAGTTCCTCCAGCGCGGATTCAACCGGCATCGCGCAACCATCGAGGACTGGTCCGAGCATCTGACGACAATCTTCACCGAGGTTCGCCTCAAGCAATACATCGAGGTTCGCAGCGCCGACGGCCAACCGCCCGCCTTGATGCTCGGGTTGCCGGCGATATGCAAGGGTATCCTCTACGATGACGACTGTATCGAGGGCGCGTGGGATCTCGTCAAGCGCTGGAGCTTCCACGAACGTCTGGCGCTGAGCGACGTCGCCCAGAAGATCGGACTCGAGGCGCGTGCGGGGCGGATTCCGCTCAAGGAACTCGCCGCCGAGCTGCTCAACGTGGCAATGATCGGTCTGGTCCGCCAGAAGGCTCTGAACGAGCGCGGCGAGGACGAAAGCATATATCTCTACCGGCTGATGGACATGGTGCGCAGCGGCTATAATCAGGCAGCCTTGACCATCTCGCGCTGGAAGGGAAGATGGAACTACGACGTGGGCCGCATGGTCGAGGGTTGCTCGTACGAGGCTGAGGCGTGGCCGTAGATGGAGATTAAGCTTTCCGTGCGTCACATAATCCCCCTGAATTTCCTGCTG
Source organism: Binataceae bacterium (SeqCode) (assembly GCA_046704965.1). GTDB lineage: Bacteria > Desulfobacterota > Binatia > Binatales > Binataceae > DTIX01. Next base: position 10,129 of record JBJKQX010000514.1, on the reverse strand, counting down.
ATCGCGATTCTCGCCTATCTCGCCGCACGCACGGTAAACATCGTGGTGTCGGTGGTGATGGCGCCTCCCGTGGTGGAACACAGCAGCGTGAACGCACCCAGGGTTGTCGTGCCGATAGCCCATGCGCGGGCCTACTACGATCAAATCGTAAGTCGCGACATCTTCAACCTGAAACCAGCGCCACAGGCGAAACCTCCGGTCGTGGTCGAGGACCTGCATCTGAAGCTTCTGGGCGTCTCGCAGATAACCGGCTCGGCGCCGTTCATAATCGTTCAGGATCTCAACGGTCAGCAGGCGCTCTACAAACTCGGGGATATGATCCCGAATGTCGGAAAAGTGGTCGGGGTCTACAGCACCGAGGCGATCGTCGAGCACGACGGGCGTCGGGTCGCTATCAAGCTGCCGACGAACAGTCTCGCGGGTTCGAGTGATCAGCCGAGCTACGGATGGCAATCCCGCCGACAGGAGGCCTCGAACAACGACGGTAACTTCAAACCGCGCGTGAGGGACCTGGGCGGCAATCGTTATGAGGTTCCGGCTTCGACCGTACAGCACAGCATGAACCATCTGTCGCAGCTGTTCACCCAAATCCGGGCGATTCCCAACATCCAGAACGGCCGCACCAACGGGTTCGCGCTTTCGGAAATCGTGCCGGGATCGATCTTCGATCACATCGGACTTCACGACGGCGACGTGCTGACGTCGATCGACGGGCATCCGGTCAACAATCCCGCCCGCGCCATCCGCCTGCTCAACGGCCTGCGCGGGCGCCGTATGATCGAGTTGCAGGTGCTTCGCAACGGGCAACCCGTCACGTTGACCTACGAAATCAACTGACTATGAAACCGATGCGCCTCGTCCGACGCGAACCTGGTACGCCGTCGCGGCTGCCCGTTTGCGCCGGATATCGAGAAAAACATAGCGGTTAATGATGTTTCGCGAGCGGCGCGGGGCACGTCTCGACTTGGCGTTATCGCGCGTGGCAGAGTACGTATTCGCGATGCCTGAAAATCCGCGCCCGCTTAGTGGACTGCAGACTGCTTCCAGCCAGATAAATGGACATGGTTTCTCGACCGCGGTTTGACGGGACGAAGGGATGAAGAGGACGTGCCGGAGGTGATTTCGATGAAGTTGCACCGCAGTTGTTCGCGGCTCCCGCGCGTTGGTTTTATGACGCGCGCGACGGTCGCCGCTCTCATCGTGGCCATCCTGAGCGCTTTTGTCACCACGCCGGCGCTTGCCGCGAAACCGGACGGCGGACCGACGGCGCCCTACGTTTCCGCCTGCGTGATGGAGCCGACCACCGGCACCGTCATCTTTTCGACGAACGAGCACGAGCCATGGCCGACCGCCTCGCTTGCCAAGATGATGGTGATGCTGATCGTGGCCGAGAAGCTTCAGAACGGAAGCTTGAAGCTGACCGACAAGATAACCACTTCGCGCAAGGCGGCTGAAATGGGCGGCTCGCAGGTCTATCTGAAGCAGGGTGAGACCTTTCCGCTGTCGCAAATGATGAAGGCTATCGTCGTCCACTCGGCCAACGACGCAACCGTTGCGGTCGCGCAGTATGTCGCGGGTTCGACCAGCACGTTCGTGACCCTGATGAATCGCGAGGCGAAGCGGCTCGGAATGAACGACACGCACTATTACTCGGTGCATGGTCTTCCGCCCGACCCCGGCCAGCAGGCCGACGTGTCCTCCGCTTACGACGAAGCGCTTCTTGCCCGGCAACTGGTCAAATATCCGATCATCCTGAAATGGTCCGCTATCCAGACCGCCCCGTTTCGACATGGGACGTTCCAGTTGCGCAATACCAACCATCTCGTCTTTACGTACAAGGGATGCGACGGGCTCAAGACCGGCTTCTATTACAAGGCCGGTTTCAACGTGGTGGCGACGGCCCATCGAAACGGGATGCGGCTTATCGCGGTCGTGCTGGGCTCTCCGCGCAAGATGCAGAACTTTCACGCGGCGGCCAACATGATGTCGCTCGGCTTTCTCGACTACGAGATGAAGCAGGTCGCGAAGAAAGGGACGCCGATCAAAGCGGCGGTCAAGGTCAGCGAAGGCGTGACGCCCGCTATCAAGCCGGTATGGGCCGACGACTCGTCGGTGTTCGTGAAGCGCGAAGGCGCGGCCAAGGCGGTAACGGTCACTTACAAGCTTCCGGTCTCGATTCCTGCGCCGGTCAAGGCAGGTGAGAAAGTCGGGATGGCGGAAGTATCGGTCGACGGCAAGCCGGTCAGCGCGGTTGCACTGCTGGCTCCCGCAGCGGTCGCGCGCCAATCATTCTTCGCCCGCCTCATGGGCCATTTCTAAAAAATCAGGCGAGGCGAATTTGTTTCGCCTCGCCATCTGCAGAAATCGTTACCACTCTATTGGTGGGGCGAGGAACATCGCGCCGCCGCGCGTCAGCACCCGGACCATCGCGGGCATCCACGCCGCCGGAATCCCGAGCGTCCGCGCCGCAACTTCCATCCACATCATCGGCTCCTCGCCCGAGAACGCGAGCTTGAGCGCAGTGGAGAGGCGCGGCGCGCTGTACGAGACCATCTCGTGCGCCTGTTCGCGCGCGATTCCGCCCTTCTCACGCGCAATCTCGACCGCACGCGCCATCCCGCCCAAATCGTCAACCAGATTTCGCGCCTTCGCGTCGGTTCCCGTCCATACTCTGCCCCGCGCGACTTCTTCCGCCGCTTCGCCGTCGAGCTTGCGCCCCTGCGCCACTTTCGAGGTGAAGTTCGCGTAGAGGCTGCCGATAACGTCATTCAACTGCTGAAGTTCCGCGTCGGTCATCGAGCGCGCCATCGAGAGCGCATCGCTTGAAGGATCGCTCTTGACCGTCTCGATACCTATACCGAGATTGCTGAACACTCCCGACAGGTCGAACTTGGCATAGACAACGCCGATCGAGCCGGTAAGCGACGACGCTTCGGCGACGATCGCGTCGGCTCCCGCCGCGACGTAATAACCGCCCGAAGCGGCCACGTCGCCCATCGAGACCACGACCGGCTTGCCCCGCCCTTGGGCGTCGCGCACCGCGCGCCATACCAGGTCCGAGCCGACGGCGGAGCCGCCCGGAGAATTGACGCGAAACACGATCGCGGCAACCATCGGGTCGCGCGACGCGCGGTCTATCTGGGCCGAGGTCGCCTCACCGCTGATGAATTCTCCCGCCGCGGGCGGCTGACCGGTGATTACCGGGCCTGTGCCGTAGACCACCGCGATACGGGGGCGCTCGCCACGCTCGTTGACGTAAACGGCATGGCGCATGTAGCGGGCAAGACTGACGAAGGGCTTGCGCGTGCCTTCGGGATCGAACTCGGCGCGGATGTCTTCGGTGTAGCCCTCGCGATCGACCAGTCCGGCCTCGCGCGCCGACCGGGCGCTCATGAAGCCCGTGCCCGAAAGCTCGCGGGCGCGTTCGGGTTCGAGTTTTCGCGCCGACGCGATACGCTTAACGAGTACTTCGCGCCATTCGCCGATCACGGCTTCGAGGCTCTCGCGAAGCTCGGCTGACATGGTCTCGCGGCTTAGGGTTTCGGCGGCGCCTTTGTATTCCTTCCATTGCAGGGTCTGAACGCGAACGTTCAATTTGTCGAGCGCGCGCTTAAGGAACAGGCCACCCGCCGCCACACCCAGCATCGCGAGCATCGTGTCGGGGTTCATGACCACTTCGCCCGCTCCGGCGGCGACTACGTAATCGCGCACCGACGCGAAATCGTCGCGAAGGACGGCGATTACCTGTTTGCCCGCTGCGCGAAGGCCGCGCAACAGTTCGTGCAATTCTTCGGCGGTAGCCATACCGTTCTGCAAGCCGCCGACCTCGACCACAACCGCACGCACCCGCGTGTCGCGTGCCGCAGCTTCGAGCGCATAGCGAAGATGGGCCATCGACGGAAATCCGCGTCCCAGAATTTGCTCGAGTGGCGAATGGCCCGTCTCTTCGCGCAGAGCGCCTTCGAGCCTGACCATCACGACCGCGTCGCGCGGAATCCATGCGGGGCGAAAGAACAGAAAATAGAAGGCGGCCACGACCGCGAAGGCGAAAATCCCCCACAGCACGGCGCTTTCATACTGGCCCTGATAGGCCGCGGCACCGGCCGTCGCGATCAACAGGCCGAAGACAATGGCGACTCGCGATTCGCGGCTTATTGAAAAACGCCTAAGCCGAGGGGTTTCCATCACATGCTCCGATTGCGTTTATCATGATAGGCTCTTTAGACTAGCGGTTTTTGATGGCCAGGTCTTATCTCGCAGTTATCGCTCTTATCGTCGCGCTGTCACTCGGCGGATGCTCCCTGTTCTCGTCGGGCACGGGCAAGCCAAGGCTGCCTGTTGTCACGGTCCGATCCGCAACGATGGACGCGACGCCCGGAATCAAGGTCTACACGAATCTCAGGCTCCCGCCCGGCTTCGTGCCGACCGCCGATCGCGCGCCGCTGTGGCTGCAGAACGGCAGCGAAGTCGCGCTCATAGGCGACGACCACGGGCGAACGGAGATATACGGTTTTTCCGGACCCGGATGGCGCACGCGGAGACTTATCGCGGCCGACGGCGGTCCCGGCGCTAGAGGCGGAGTGATTCTCGACGCGGCGGCCAATCAGACCGGGCTTGCGCTGGCGCTCGCGGTTTACGAGCCGGAGCAAAAGAAGCTGAACGTCGTGGTGCGCGACGTGATCGCGACGGGTCCGGGCCACGAAGTGACAAGTATCAAGGGCTCTTTTCAGAGCGTAAGCATCGGATGGCTTAACCCGATGACGATAGTGCTTGGTGTGTCACGGACGGCATCCGGCAATGCGAGCGGCAACGAGGGCTCCAAGAACACGGGACTTTGGATAATCGGCGTCAGCGGAATGGTGACGGCCGAGTACGAACCGGTCAAGTGTCCGCTGTCGTACCTGGTATGGGGGCCGGGCGGCACGCATGCGGTGGGCGTGGGAGGCGACCATATGCCGCCCATCGTATTGGATCGCCACGGTCCGTCGTGCGAGCGAATCTTCCCCACCTTTCCTATCCGGGTGCTGAGTTGGTCGCTCGGCGGTGGGTCGTTCCTCTATGCCCAGAGGAGCGTCGACGGTATCCCGGGAGTTTTCCGCTACGACACGGCGAGCCATCGGAGCACGCTGGTCGCGGTTTCCTCGCAGGCTGCGGCCTTCACCGCTTCGGGCGCTGTGCTTGCGCTGGGAAACAGCGACCTCAACTTCGCCAGAGCCAAGCGCTTTCCCAATCGGCCGGTTAAGGCGGAACTCGCCCTCGCGCATGCCTCGACGCATCAACTCGACACGGTGTCGCTCGGCTTCAAGTCGACGCCCGTGCTGCTCGCACAGAGCACGATGACTTATTCGGCGGCTTCCAACCATGCCGCGATCGACACGTTTCTGCCGACGGCCTCCGGCATCCTCCGGCGAATCATAACCTACTCGCTCGCCAGGCAATCCGCGTTCATCGTGGCATACGGACCCGCGCGCGGCCTGGTTACGATGAGTTGGTCGCCCGGTGGAGAGTATCTGGCAATCTTCGACGCGGGTGCGTCCGGCAGCGCCCTTACGATTCTCCAGCCGCCCCGCTGATCGGTAGTTCGTGCCGATGACGCGTTCGCCGTAGCCGGCGCAGTCGTGCGCAGCGCCCTCCCCTTGCGCCAACCGCGGCGGCTCATAATCAAGCGACAAGCATTTGTAAAACGGCTGACCGGTTCGACAATAATGCGTTAATGTGCGACGCGTATTTGATGCGTCGAGGAAGATGACGAGGGGACATTCGACAGATGAAACTTGCGGGCAAGATTGCATTGATAACCGGCGCGGGCTCGGGGATGGGCCGGGCGACCGCGCTTTTGTTTGCCAAGGAAGGCGCCAAGGTCGCCGTGGTCGACGTGAACGAGGCATCAGCCGAGGAAACGGTCAAACTGATAGCGAGCGAAGGCGGAGAAGCGCTCGCGTTTCGGGCCGACGTTTCGCGCACCGAGGACGCAAAGGCGATGGTCGACGGAACCGTCGCGCGATTTGGGCCTCCCAGTGTGCTTTTCAACAACGCCGGTATCGAGGGTGAAGGTGGTTTCCTGGCCCAGGTCAGCGAGGAAGGATTCGATCGCGTAATAGCGATTAACCTGCGCGGCGTGTGGCTCGGGATGAAGCATGCGCTGCCGCACATGATCAAGAACGGCGGCGGATCGATCATCAACACCGCCTCCGTAGCCGGGATGGTCGCGATCAAGGGCTCTGCGCCTTACTGCGCAGCCAAGGCGGGTGTGATCGCGCTCACGCGCGTGGGTGCCGTTGAATACGGACGATATAACATCCGGGTCAACTGCATATGCCCGGGCGCGATCGACACTCCGATGGTCGAGCGGCTTAACTCGGGCGGCCAGATGAAGAAGGAGCACACCTCCCGAATCTCGGTGTTCGGTCGCGTGGGCAATCCGGGCGAGATCGCAAAGACCGCGCTTTTCCTCGCAAGTGACGACTCTTCATTTGCAACCGGCGCCCCGTTCATCATCGACGGTGGATGGACGGTGACCTGAGCGCGCGCGAGTCGTAAACGTTATCGGAATTCTCGATCGGAAGGTGCAACAGACAGATGGAAGCGTCAATTACTCGACTCAAGGGAAAAGTGGCTCTGGTTACAGGGGCCGCGCAAGGGATAGGACGCGCTATCGCGATGAGGCTGGCGGCTGAGGGCGCAAAGGTCGCGGTCGCCGATATCCAGTCCGACGCGGCGAAGCGTACCGCCGAGGAAATCCGCAAGCAGGGCGGCCAGGCGATCGGCGTTGAGCTTGACGTGACCCGGCTCGACGCGGCGATCGCCGCGGCTGACACCGTCGAGCGTGAACTCGGCCCGATAGACATCCTGGTGAACGACGCGGGATGGGATCGCGTGGAGCCGTTTCTGGACAGCACTCCTGAGACCTGGGACAAGGTTATTGCCGTCAATTATCGCGGTGTGCTCAACTGCTGCAAAGCCGTGGCGCCCCGGATGCAGGCGCGCAAGTCCGGCAAGATCGTTTCGATTGCTTCCGACGCCGCGCGGGTCGGTTCCACCGGTGAGTCGGTCTACGCCGGATGCAAGGCCGCGATAGTCGGTTTTTCCAAAACACTCGCGCGCGAGCTAGCCCGCTACAATATCAATGTGAATGTAGTATGCCCGGGACCGACCGAAACCGCATTGCTGAAGGATGCGATGGCGGGACGCGAGGGCGTGCTCCAGGCCATGGCGCGGGCGATTCCGTTCAAGCGTCTGGGTAAGCCCGAAGACCTTGCGGGTGCGGTTGCGTTCTTCGCCTCTTCGGACGCGGATTACGCCACCGGACAGGTCCTGAGCGTTAGCGGAGGCCTCACGATGGCGGGCTGAACTTGTCACATGAACATTCGAATTGCGACGCGGATAGGGGTGCGATTCAGTACGAATGTTATCGGGTCAATGTGGAGCAACTGACTATTCGCCGCAGCAGGAAGAAGTGAGTGAAAAGAACAAGTGCTGCTTTACCGTCCAAGCGCCCGGCAGAAAATGCTGACGCGGCGCGCGCGCTTGCTCCTGAGGAACGCTACGACGCCAACATCGACCACATCCTGCGCGCCGCGGCGGTAGTGTTCGCGGAGAAAGGCTTCGGGCTTGCCTCGATTCGCGATGTCGCAGCTCAGGCGCGAATCTCATTTCCTCGTATCTATTATTATCTGCGCAACAAGGAGGAGCTCCTGTACCTGATCTCGAAACGTGCCTTCGAGCAGTTGCTAAGCTCCGCACAGGAAATTTCAGAGCGGACGGAAGACCCCGAAGACCGGCTTCGCCTCCTGATCCAGGGACACATAGAGCATCACATCAACAATCTGCCCGAGGTCAAGGTTCTCGTGCGGGAAGCCCACTCACTTTCCGGGCGTTACGCCGCTCACATCGGGCGCATCACACGTGACTATTCGCGCCTTTGCCGCAAAACAGCCGAACAAATGGCTGCCAGATACGGCAGGACGCTCGATCGTGAAGAGTCACGAATAATAACTTCGCTTATCCTGGGCACGATGAACTGGACTTACAGTTGGTACGAGCCCTCGCGTGACCATGAGCAGCTGCCACGGATCGTTGACGAAGTGTACGGTATGGCGAAAACCGCATTGCTTCCGCGTCAGCCAAACGACAACGATACCAAGTCGAGCCGCTCGGCGAATTCGTGAATACTACTTGCTGGCGAACAGCAGCGGCGACGTAGCAGCAGGCGTCTTCACGGCTTTGATATTGCGCAGTCCCGCGGCTTTCATCCACTCCCGATACTCGCGCATCGTGAATACGTCGCCGATCGGCGTATGGATGAGCATGTTGAGACCGAACAGCATCGAATCCGCCGGTCCCGTGCGGTCGTTGTTCGCTATCATCTCGCCAATAAGCAGCATGCCGCCGGGTCGAAGCGCGGCGGCGGACTTCTCAATCAGCTTGCGGCCCCACTCGGCGCCCTCGCTATGAATTATATGGCCGAGGATCACCAGGTCGTAGCGCTCCGCTCCAAAGTCGGTTTCGCGGAGGTTGCCTTCGATGAAGTCGTAGCGGTCGCCAACTCCATGGCTCTCGGCATACTCGCGCGCGATCGGCGTAACCTCGGGAAAATCGAGCACCGTGACGCGAGCTTTTCGAATCCGCTCGGCGAACGGGATGGACCATGCGGCGGCTCCCGCGGCCACGTCGAGAATGTTTGATATCCGTTTGCGGCGGGCAGCGTCAATTGAGGCCACCGCGGCGCGTCCGGCAATGTAACTGGACGGAAAAATGCTCCTGACGAGCAGCGGAAAGAACTGGCGTGCGCGAGCTTCCGGGTCTTCCTGCATGGCCGGGCGCCCGTTGCGCACGACGTCGGCCAATTGCGACCATCCCATGCTCAACCCGCGCATGATCATCGGCGCGCCTTCAGCGTAAAGCTCGCTTCCTCGTACAAGGTAAGTTTCCGCCACACGTTCCAGCGAGTAGGTCGTATTCCTGCGCCGCAGATATCCCATCGACACCATCGCGTCGAGCAACCGCGTCATCGCGCCTTCGTGAGCGCCCGCGTCGCGCGCGATTTCCCGGGCGGTGCGTTTACCCGCCTTGATGCGTGTGAAGACGTCGAGTTCGAGCGCGGCAGCGAGAGCGTACGGTCGCCAGAGCGCGAACATCAGGTCGTCTCTGAGCTGGCCCTGCGGAGGAATCGGCTTCAACCGTTTATCAGTGGTGGCTTTGGCCATTTTGATTTCTTTCCCTTCACCCGCCATCGGCGGATGTCTCGATTGAAGGACGCACCCGACGCTGGGCGATATTTCGAGTCGTCGACGGACCGATTCAATTCACTATTTCAGGACGTCAGATCACAAGCGGATTATTCGCAACGGAGGTCCTGCAGAATCTCCTTGACGACTCCGCGGTCGTGCTCGTTACGCACCGGGATATCAAATGAGAGCCGATTTACGCCCGCGAAGCGCTTTTTCATCACCGAGGCGATTTCGTCGTACGTGCCGACCGCCGCGAACGCATGCGCCATCTCTTCAGTCACGAGCGCCGGCATCTCGCGCCACTTCTGCTGAACCGAAAGTTTGTGCAGATGGTCGGCCACATCGCCCCATCCGTCGAGTTCGAAGCTCGATCGATAGGAGCGCGTCGAGCCGTAGAACGCGATCGTCGACTTGAGGCCTCCAATCGCCCGCGCGAGCGAGTCGCGGTCGGGCGCGGTGCAGAGAAAGCCTCCGCCGCCAATTTGGAAGTTGGCCCACTGCGATTCCGGACGACCCGATTTTGCGAAGCCCTTCTTCAAATTTGGAAACGCGATCTGATCCAGGTATTTGCGAGTGACTATTCCGTGCAGCCGCACCCCGTCACACACTTCACCCGCCACTTGAAGCATCCGCTCCTGCACCGCAGCGATGAGGACCGGAATATGATGATGCGCCTGCGGGGGCGGCGCGAAGTTGGGCGTCATCAGCGAGAGGTTGTAATGCTCGCTTCGGAAATCGAACGGTTCGCCCGTCTGCCATGTGCGCCAGCACGCGCGCATCGCGTTCACGTAATCCTTCATCCGCTGGGCCGGTTTGCTCCACGGCATTCCGAAGCGCCGCGTGACGTGTCCTTTGACCTGCGAGCCAAGGCCCAGCACAAGCCGTCCGCCGCTCATGCG
>JBJKQX010000513.1:0-5257 GCA_046704965.1 Binataceae bacterium (SeqCode) | reverse complement strand
CCAACTATCAAGGGGAGCGGGCCCGTGAGATTGTTACGTCGCGGACGCGATGTGCGCGCACAGTATCCTCAATTCAAGGAGCATCATTGATGAAAGGGATACCAATCTTTGGTACGAGCGCGAGACGCGGCCTTCTTGCCTTCGTCGCGATACTCGGCGTCCTACTGGCTATGGCTCCTGAGGCGTGGGCTTGGGGCCGCGGAGGTTTTGGAGGCTACGAGGGTAGTCCATCTCCCTATCAGCGCAGTCCTCAGGGATACACCGCCGGCGGAGGCGGTTCCATGTACATCTATCCGGCCAAGGGTCAGAGTCCGCAGCAGGAGCAGCGGGATAAAGCGGACTGCTATACGTGGGCAGTCCAACAGAGCGGTTTCAATCCCGCCAATCCGCAGGTTCGGACCGGACCACCCCCCGCTCCTAGCGCCCCGCAGGGAGGCCTGGCACGCGGAGCGGCCGGTGGAGCAGCACTGGGAGCCGTTGGAGGCGCGATTGGCGGCGACGCCGGCAAAGGTGCGGCCATCGGCGCCGCGACGGGTGCGCTGTTTGGTGGCATGCGGCGACGAAGGTGGGAAGAGCAGCAGCAGTATCAGCAAAACGCCTATATGGAACAGCGGCAGGCGGCGCTGAATCAAGGCCGCGGCAATTTTAATCGCGCCTTCGCTACATGCATGACCGGCCGCGGATACAGGGTTGGAGGGTGAGGCATGCTTCACATGCGAACTTCAGAGAGAAGGACGTTGAAACCTCTCGGCACGATAGCCGTATTTCTCGGCGCGATCAGTCTTTGTCTGATACTGCCGTACTCTGCCCATGCATCCGACAAATATGACGGTTCCAAGCCTTTACTGTGTGTTCCAACCGCGGTTGCAGAGTGCCATCCCGACGGCTCCTGCCGGCCCGGGACAGCGGAAAGCGAGAATCTCCCCGACTTCTTCAGGATTGACATCAAGGACAAGATCATACGCGCCGAGGGCCATCACAGAACGTCGAGGATCAGGCAGGTAACTCGTGCCGACGGTTTGCTCAGTCTTTATGGAACGGGAGTGGGACGCTCCTGGATCCTGATAATTCGGGAAAAAACGGGAAAGATGTCTGCCTCTATCACTGGCGACGGATTGAGCTTCGTGATCTTCGGCGTTTGTCCCGCACCCTAGGTACTCTTCATGTTCGCGGTTGACTTGTATGAACGGAAAGCGCTCCGCCGGTTTGATTCGAAGATTTCGGCGCCTGCTGCCTAATGGGCGCATGGTCTCATGGCGCGGAAACCCGCCGATGCGAAGGCTAACTCCGAAACGGAGAACGGAAGGCGGGTGAGGTTCGCAGACAATGCGATTAATTGGCCAGCGACTGGCATTTGGCTCGAGCGCCACATCCTCAACAAAACGGCGCTCCCGGCAGTCCTCCAGACGCGCCACGCTCAGAGCTGGAAGCCGAAGTTCTTCGGCGAGTCACGAGAACGCAACCGTGCTGGTGGTGGATGATGATCCTTCAATTCTCAGTGCCCTCGCGAGACTCCTCCGGTCCGCCGGTTTTAAGGTAAGGACTTTCGACCGGCCGAGCGCGCTTCTGGCCAGTGAGACGCCCAAAACGAACACCTGCATGTTGATCGATTTGCACCTTCCGGAAATGAACGGTGTCGAACTGTGCAAGGCGCTCGCTGAATCGGGCCGTGACCTGCCGGCGATAATGATCACGGGGCGAACCGACGCCGTGACGAAGCAATTGCTGGAACAGGCTGATTCGGTCGCGACGCTGTCCAAACCGGTTGACGAGCAGGTCCTTCTCGACGCAATTGCACGCGCGCTTGAACTTTCGAAAGGCTAGAGTCGGGTCGTCGCGACATCCCTTGCGCACGTGCGCATACAACAGCGGACCGACGGGTTAAGCCGAGGCCTTGCGCGCATCCTCTTCGCCGATACCCAGCCGCTGCGCCATGCGTACCAGGTCGGCGAGCGAGTCGGCGCCCATTTTTTCCATCACGCGCGCCCGGTGAACCTTGACGGTTTTTTCGGCGATGCCGAGGTCCGAAGCTGCCTGCTTGTTCAGCCTTCCGGCAACGATCAGCGCCAAGACCTGACGCTCGCGCGCAGTGAGTTGCGAATACTGCTGCTCGATCGCTGCCAGCACCTCATGTGAAGCCTTAAGGGCGCGGCTACGCTCGACAGCGCGATAAACCGCCGCCAGCAATGCCTCACCCTCGACCGGCTTTTCGAGGAAATCCACGGCGCCGCTCTTCATCGCCTGCACGCTAAGCGGGACGCTGCCGTGGCCGGTGAGGAAAACAAGTGAAAGATACGGCAGTGTCTTGCCGATTTTCTCCTGGAACCTAAGCCCGTCAAGATCAGGCATAAGCAGATCGGTCACCGCGCAATCGATCTGCCGGTTAACGTCGTCGTCCAGAAATTCAAGCGCCGACGAAAACACTGATACGTCGATACCCGCCGCTTTCAGTAGACGCGCCAAGGCTCTGCGCATCGATTCTTCGTCGTCGATTATCGCGACCTTGATCGGTCCCGCCACCGACGCCTCTGGGGTCCTTTTACCATTCGCCCTGCCCATGAGCTCTCACCGGTAGTTCGAATACCAGCGTGGCGCCGCGTTCGGCGTTCGTCTCGGCCCACAGACGCCCGCCATGGTTTTCGATGATGGAACGCGCGATGCGAAGGCCGATTCCCATCCCATTGGGCTTGGTGGTGAAGAAAGCGTCGAACAGCCGTGGCATGATTTCCGGGTCGATCCCGTTGCCGAAATCGCGAACGGCTACCCGTACATGGCCGGCTTCCCTTCGCGCGAATTACTCCACCACTCGCGGTGCCCTCTCGTCTTCGCAGATTGAATCGAACGCATTGGCCGCCAGGTTCATCAGCACCTCTAGAAGCTGTGTGCGGTTTCCGATGACGGTCGGAAGCCGGGATGGAAAATATGATCTTATCGAGATGCCTTTGCCTCTGGCTTCCAGACTGAGCACGCTCTCGGCCTCGAGCAGGACCTGGCGCAGGTCCAACGACGACATTTGCACCTGCTCACGTCGAAACAGCGCGCGCACACTGCGCAATATCTCGACGGCGCGCGAGTTGTCATGGATGATTTCTTCTATCGCCGACCTCACTTCTTCGAGGTTGGGCTTCTTCGCGGCAAGAAATCGGTGGGCCGCCTGCGCGTTGCTGAGAATCGCACCGAGCGGCTGGTTCAGTTCGTGCACCAGTGAAGCCGTCAGTTCCCCCATACCGGTCGCCCGCGAGGACCTGCGCACCTCTTGCGCCAGACGCAGAATTTCGCAAACCGAACGCTCCCGCTCGATCGCGTTTCCAAACACTTCCCCCAGCAGACGCAGCCGCTGCACGGTTCGCTCCGACCATAGGCGTGCGTGCGTCACAGTGTCCAATGCGATAGCTCCGACGACTTCACCTCCGATCATCATCGGCACTGTCACGTTTGATTTGCACCCAACCCGTCGCGCGTACTCAAGATCTTTCGCAGCCTGCGGCGGCGCGTCCCGGAGGTTGGGCAATACAACCGCTTCGCCGGTCATGATTCTGTCGGTCAGCCACGGCAGGGTTTCCCTCGTATTCATCCTGCGCGGCGTATGCGTTATACCGTCGCGTGCCCACTCAAGCGTCGTGTACACAAGACCGTCGGCGGGACTGATCTGCCCAACCGTGACTCGATCGACTCCCAGCATCAGTACAACGTCCCGCAGCCAACGCTCCATCTCGTGCGAAACCTGCCCTGCCGGCATTCTCGAAAGCGTCGCAGATATAACTGCCAGGACATCCTCGAAACTCGACGCGGATATCCTCCATGGCCCGCTGAAATCCCCAACAGCCTGATTATGCGAGCTTTCGCTCTTCATGGACGGATTGGATGAGCAGGAGACGTGCCACTACAAAAGCTTGCGCTTCCGTATAACCCACCATACTGACGCATCAAAATGAACCACCAGATCGCTCCCGGCCTGAAGACGCATGTCCCCAGCGGACACAGCTTCTTCGCTACCTCGCTTCCGGGCACTTTACAGAGCGATCTACGTAGCTTATACGTACGCATTCCGTGCTCTCATTCGTACGTACTCGTAACTCATTCTCTGTCAGAGTACGGCCTTTCCAGCCATGTTGCGTGCTTCGACCTTCTCTACCCTAGATAGATGCGGTTTAACTTATTCACTGTGTGCATTTGTTCTTACGCGTAAAAGCACAATTCGCTTAGACACTCTCACCCCGCACTGCCTGGTCAGTCTGTCGTCCCTCTCAACTGTCACTTCGGCCGTTACCATTGCCCGCGCCACGCGGTCACGCGCCCGCGAACACCGTGACAACACTATTCGTACGACCAAAGTCCAACTGGCGGAATAGCATCACACGAAGCACAATCGAATCAGCATATTCGGATAACCGCTGGCGATGCGCTTAGTTACTAAAGGGACGACAATGAAAACACTTTCGGCTCCTCTCTCATCAGTAGTTACACTCAACCGGCGAACGGTAGTTGGCATTGGATGGTTGGTCGGGAGTCTGATGTTGGCTATCTCCCTCGGAGCCTGTGGCACGGCCACCGTTCAAGGCAAGCCACAGCTAACCGAGAACACAGCTGGCGTGGAGAGGCCGACCGGAGCCAGCCAGTTCCTCGGCACCGACGCATCGCTGCTTCACCCCGGCGGCGAAGGCCAGGCTGCCTACTTGTATATCAATCCCGCTGCGCAATGGAGCAATTACAAGAAGGTTTTGCTGGAGCCGGTGGAGTTCTGGGACTCCAAGAATTCCAAAGTGTCTCCCGATGACCAGAAGATGCTGTGTTCGTATTTGTACAACACACTTAGGCAGAATCTGGAGAAGCATTTCACCATCGTCGATCAACCGGGTCCGGGCGTCTTGACTATGCACGTAGCAATTATCAACGCCGAGGCGGCCGATGCCGGCTTGCGCAGCGTTTCGGTAGTCATCCCACAAGCCCGCATTTTGAACTACGCACAGTCGCTGGCCACCGGTCACGTCGCCTTCGCCGGCTCGGCCGAGGTCGCGCTCAAGGTCACCGACTCGGTCAGCGGCCAACTGCTGGCCGAATCCGTCGACAAGCGATCAGGTGGCATGGCAGTGGAGCAGGCAGCCCAGGTGCAATGGGGCGATGCCGAGAGTGCAATGGATTATTGGGCGCAACGAATCACGAGACGCGCGGTGGAACTCGGAGCAGGCACCCCGGCTGCCGAGCAACATGCGAGACAGGGATAAGTGCTCCGGCGGACTTCGGCTCGCACACGAGA
>JBJKQX010000512.1:0-4064 GCA_046704965.1 Binataceae bacterium (SeqCode) | reverse complement strand
TCCCAAGGTGATGCTGGGTGACATGGTCGATATCCTCGGAATCGCCAAGGGCGCCGGTGCCGACGCGATCGCTATAGCTGTGGCGGCGCTTCCCGCCGGCGGTGGTCCGTCGCCGGGCGGCAAATAGGGAGGCGGAGTCGGTGTTGCTAATGATAAACGTCGCGGGCGACACTAATGGCGAGACGTCGCGCCAAACCGGGCATCATCCCGGGATTCGAATGCCTCTTGGAGAGCCGGTGCGACCTCGATGATGCTCGTTCTGATAGCCGTTCTTCTGACGATTTCGACCATTGTGGTCGCGGCCATCCTGTATCGCATCATGGGCAGGCGGGAGGCGGCGGCCGAGCTCCGGCGCGACGACAATGAAGCCGACGTCGACCGCTACCAAACCATCCGCGACCGGCTGCGCCTGCTGATTGGTCCGCTTCCGCTATCGATTGCGTTCCACGTTCTGTTGTTCCTGTTCCTGCTCGTCGCGATCCATGAGCAGAGCGCCCGTCAATTGCTCGTAGTCAATCTCGAAGCTGGTGGCGGCGGCGGCAACTCGCATGAGATGCAGGACCTCAATCTGCCGCAGATACCGATGCCCGCGACGGCGCCGGCGTTGGTTCCGCCTCAAACGGTTGTCACACAGTCGCTCGGAATCCCGACCGATTACGTTCGCGCGACGCGCACCGGAATCGGAATCGGGCTGGGCAGCGGCATGGGCTCGGGACGCGGCAGCGGCATTGGCAGCGGATTCGGCGGATACATAAGGAAACTGCGCCAACAGGGACTGAACGTGGTGCTGGTCATTGACGGAACCGGGTCGATGAAGCTGATTATCCACGACGTCAAGACCCAGATGATGGGGCTGGTACACGCCATCCACCGACTGGTTCCGCTGGCTCGAATCGGTATCGTCGTTTTCGGCGCGCACGGCGGCAAACTCGCCATCCAGCCACTCAGCATCGATCCACGGAATGTGGTCGCGTTCCTCGACAGCCTCGAGACCGGCGGCGGCGGATGGTCGGAAGACACTTATGCCGGCGTTCAGGCGGCTGTTCACAGCATGCGATGGCAGCCGTATGCGAAAAAGGTCGTCATCCTGATTGGCGACTCACCTCCGAACAGCAAGAACTTCGTGCCCCTGCTGGGAGTTATCAGGCACTTCAACGGCAGTATGAATGGTACGTTAAGCGCCATCGACGTTGCCCAGGAAGAGCATCAGCGTTTCGAACGCGAGTTCTGGCTCAAGGTGCGCGCCGGCAGGGCGCCGCAGGTAGCTCCGCTGCCGGAATTTTACCAGCAGACGCGTGCCGCCTATCAGGTCATGGCATACAACGGGGGAGGCGCGATGCGCGATCTCACCCATAATGTCCATATCAATCAGCAGGTGCTGATTCTCGCCTTCGGTCAGCAATGGCGCCATCAGGTGGCCGCTTTCGGACGAAGCATCGGCGAGAGCATAGACCCGTAAGTGCCCATGCTCCCGCGTATCCGTCCGAAAACAGTCGTTGACTGGCGTATGAGAGCTATCCCGGGTGCAGCGGCCTGCGTTCTCGCATGCCTGATTCTCCTTGCGGGTCTGCCGATACGGGCCTTCGGGTTCGGTCAACCCGCAACCATTCCGCCCAAGCTCAAGAAAGAGCTTGGCAACCGCGTGTGGGACGAAGTGCAGTACTACATGGCGGCGGAACAGAAGAAGCAGGAAGACAAACAGACCTATGTGGATCTGCAGCCGGACTTCGAGTATCTGCCCAGCAAGACGCCCAACGGGGCCCTGGTTGTAAGCGTCAAGCTCGGGGGCGTCCAGTACAACGCGGGCGAATCCGGAAGCAGCAAAGGCGCCGCGACCGGTCGCTTGAAATACCTTGTCTTCACTTATGAGCTCGAACATGGCAGATGGGTCGAGATAAGAAAGCCGCGCTGGGAATCGCAGAGTCTGGGCAGACGTGCCGCGTCGGAAATGACCGAGCATATCCGTCAGGCCGACCAGGAAAGAGCGGCGCTCAAGGCGAAGAAGGAGCGCGAAGCGGCGGAAAAGAGGAAAGCCGCCCTCGCCGAAGCACTCAAGAAAAAATACGGCGACAAGAACGGCTCGGTCTCGACCGGACCGGTCGTCTATCCCGAGCCCGGACCGCAGTCGAAGAAGCCCTGAAACGACGCGGGGCGGTATCCGCCCGCCGAACCCCGCGTAGCCTGTGTACCTTTACCCGCGCGAGGCGCGCGTGAGCGAGTTCTTTACACCAATCAGTAGCTAGTCCGCGGATCCCGCCAGCGCTTCTTCAACGCTTTCCTGTCGGCCAACCCGACTATGGTGGCGTCCGTAGGCAAAATAAATCACCAGCCCGATAGCCAGCCAGATGACGAAGCGATACCACGTGTAGTCGCTGAGGCTCGCCATCAGGTACAAGCAAAATCCCGCGCCGAGCAGCGGCACCAGTGGCACCAGCGGCGTCCTGAACGGACGGGGCGTGTCGGGATCGATGTGGCGCAGGGCCCAGACGCCCAGGCTCACCAGGGTGAACGCGAACAGCGTGCCGATATTAGCGAGTTCCGCAATTTCGTTGATTGGCAGCAACGCCGCGGTAAGCCCGACCACCCCAGCGGTAATCATCGTCGGCAGGTAGGGCGTGCGATACCGCGGATGGACACGGCTGAAGACGGTGGGCAAAAGCCCGTCGCGTGAGATCGCATAAAAGATGCGCGACTGGCCGAGCAGCAGGACCAGAAGCACCGAAGTCAGCCCCGCAACCGCGCCCATCGATACTATCCCGGCGACGAAGTTCATTCCGCGCACCACGAATGCCGAGGCCAGTGGCGCGGACTGATCAATCTTCATGTAGGGAATCATCCCGGTCAGAACCGCGGCGACCGCTATGTACAGAATCGTACACACGAACAGCGAGGCGAGAATCCCGATAGGAAGATCGCGGCCCGGATTCACCACTTCCTCGGCGGCCGTCGAAACCGCGTCGAAGCCGATATAGGCAAAGAAGATATAGGCCGCGCCGCTGCTTATTCCCGACCATCCGTGCGGCGCAAACGGGACCCAGTTGGCGGGACGTACGAAAAATGCTCCGACCACGATCACGGCTCCGACCGCGGCGAGCTTGATCACGACTATTATGGCGTTGACCCGGGCACTTTCGCTGACTCCCACGTAAAGGACCACGGAGACAAGCAAAACGATGATAAGTGCGGGAAGGTCGATCATGCCTCCCGGCACGCTGCCCGGCGCATGGCTCAATGCGACCGGCAGGTGAATCCCGAGATCACTCAGGACAACCCTGAAATACCCGGACCATCCCGAGGCAACCACGGCTGCCCCGACCGCGTACTCGAGCACCAGGTCCCATCCGATGATCCATCCGACCAATTCGCCCATGGTCGCGTACGAGTAGGAGTAAGCGCTGCCCGCCACCGGGATCATCGCGGCAAATTCCGCGTAACACAGTGCCGCCATCGCGCACGCGATCCCCGCGAGCACGAAAGAAATAATCAGCGCCGGTCCGGCCTTGAGCGCGCCCACGCCGGTCATCACGAAGATTCCCGCGCCGACGATCGCGCCGATTCCGAGAAGTGTCAGGTCGAGAGCGCCGAGCGCGCGCTTGAGACCGCCCGCGTTACCGGCGGCGTCGGCCAACAGGGTCGCGGTCGGCTTTCGCCTCAGCAGTTGCCGAGCCAGCGTCTGCGTGGAACGTTCCATCCACCCCTCCTCCTTGCCTGAACTCCTCTTCAGACACTCTTGCGTGCGGACAGAAGCGTCACCACGCCTGGTAGCCGCCGTCGACCGAGAGCACCGTGCCGGTTACGTAGCTCGACGCCGCGCTGGCAAGATAGACAACCGCACCGCGGACCTCTTCGGGTTCTCCGAGACGGCCCATCGGCGTGAACATTTCCATACGTTCGCGATTTCCCGCTTTGGCGATTCCACCCTCGGTCGCCTCGGTCGGAATCCATCCGGGCGCGATAGCATTGACCAAGATGCCGTACGGCGCCCATTCAACCGCAAGCTGGCGCGTCAGGTTGGCGAGCCCCGCCTTCGTCGCGCAATAGGCCGAAAGCCGATAAACCGAGCT
>JBJKQX010000511.1:0-2726 GCA_046704965.1 Binataceae bacterium (SeqCode) | reverse complement strand
TTCGCGGTCGAGTCATATATCGGCGGCCAGCGCGTGCCGGTTATCGTCGAACGCGACCATGTTGAGAGGCACGTGACGGTCCGCTTGGGCGAAACCAGCCCGGTTGTGATGGACTAGCCGGGTTCGTTCGCGACCTGAACTTCACCCCATAGCGGCGTTCGCCGCGTGAGACCCCCTAAATTGACCGCCGGCGCGGTTAGATAACGAAACGGGTGCCGACGCTGTTCTGCACGAACGCGTCCGGGAACTCGCGCGCAATCGCGTGAGTGGCGCGCCATCCGGTGCAATGAGCCGGGACGATGAGATCCGGAGAGATCTCGCGTAGCGCCTCCACGGTGGGCTTGATGATCGGTTCGAAAATAGCTCCCGACAGGTGAAAGCCGCCGATAATTGCGTGGACGCGATCGACGCCGGTCAGCGCACGCGCATGACGGACCGTATTTATCACGCCCGCGTGACCGCATCCGGTCAGGACCACCAATCCCTTGTCTCGCACGTTCACGACCACAGCCTGGTCGTCGTGAATCCACGGGTCGGGCTGCCATTTGCGGCCGACCTTGGCCCAATGGATTGGAAAGCCTTTTTCGAAATCCGTGGAGCGATGGATCTGGCCGGTAATCAGCACCAGGTCGCCCAGCAGAGTCGACGGCCCGCGTTCCTCGATGACCTCGATTCCGTCATGTCGCAACGCGCGCCGGTCCGGAGGCGGCAGATTGATCTCGTGACCGTCCGGCAACTTCACCTTGCGCTGGAGCATCGCGTCCGGATGGAGCACGACCGGCATACGCTGCCCGCCGAGCTTGCGCACCATTCCGGCCAGCCCGTTGGTATGGTCGGCATGGCCGTGGCTCAGAGCGATCGCATGTATTTCGTTCGCGCGAAGTTCGAGCACGTCCATGTTATGCATCAGCCCGTTGCGGCTGAGCCCCGCGTCGAACAGCAGCGATTCCGTGGTGTCGCCGCCGGTCACCTTGACGGCTGCCGAAAAGCCGTGCTCCGCCATCAACGCTTTCTTGCCCAGCGTCGATCCGAGCCATGGGCGTCTGACCGTCTCGGTGCTCGGCAGGAGCAGGTCGGAGGTGTTGTCGAGAACCGTGGTTATCTCGACCGTGTCGGCCTCTCTGAGCGATATGGTTTCCATCATCATTCCCTTCGCAGGCCGGGGCGACGCGGTCAATAGCCTTCCTCGTCGAGCCGGACGCGCCCCGCGAAGGTGCGATAGGCGAAAAGGAAGTAGGCTATCGCGAGCAGGATTCCGGGTATGAACCACATGATCCCGATGCTGAGGCCGTAGGCCGAGGTCGAGCTGTTGTAGATGGTCAGGCTTTGGGCCGGGTCGAGGTTGGAGGGAAGCACGTAAGGATAAAGTCCGAAGGCGACGCTGGACAGCATCCCGACGATGTACACGCACGAGGCGATAAACGC
The DNA here is from genome assembly GCA_046704965.1 of Binataceae bacterium (SeqCode). Classification (GTDB taxonomy): domain Bacteria; phylum Desulfobacterota; class Binatia; order Binatales; family Binataceae; genus DTIX01. The sequence goes on along the minus strand of JBJKQX010000511.1, from coordinate 1,301 downwards.
CTCGAAAGCGCGCTCGCGACGGTTGAAAAACTTGACCGCGAACAGCGCCACGACTCCCGCCACCGGGAAGATGAATCCCCACGGATCATTGGGGAAACGCGCACCGAGATGGGGCTGCACGTACGGCACAAACACCATCAAGACGACGGTTGAGACGAGCACTCCCCACCAGAGCAGATCCGCCGCCCGGCGGGCGCGTTCGTGCACCGGCTCCGAAGTCTTCATCGACACCCATAGCGCGCCGTGAGCCGCGAGCGTGACGACGCTGGCAACTCCCGTTATCACCGTGAACCAGTCGAGAATTCCAACCTGTCCGGTGGTCGTGAAGTCGGTGAACAGGGGCAGGAAGAAGTAGCCGGTCGGACTTATCGGAACTCCGCGAATCAGGTTCCCGAGCGCCACGCCGAAGAACAGCGCAAGCATCGTGCTCGCCACCGCGAAGACGAAGTCCCAGAACGGGTACCAGACGACGCTCTTGAAATGGCTTCGGAACTCAATTGAGGTACCACGCAGCATCAGCAGCCACAGCACCATGATGAGCGCCAGGTAAAAGCCGCTGAAACTGAGCGCGTACATCTTCGGGAAGGCGAAAAACAGCGCTCCGCCACCCGCGAGGAGCCACACTTCGTTGCCGTCCCAGACGGGACCCACCGATCGCAGGACCATCCGGCGCTCGGGCTCGGAACGGGCGATGAACATGTGCACGATTCCGGCGCCGAGGTCGAAGCCGTCAAGGACCGCGTAGACCACAATCATTGCGGCGACAAGGCAGAACCATAGCGTAACCGTGGCGATGCCCTCCCTGTTATGTCATGCGACCCCGGTATCGGCGTCGATTCGTGCCGATGCCTCGGGCTCGGGTCCGCGTGCTACCTCGTTGTAAATCAGGAACAGAAACAAAATCGACAGCACGCTGTACATGCCGGCGAATCCTACCAACGTGAACAAAGCGTTTCCCGACGAGACCGACGCGGAGTTGGCCTGCGCGGTTCTGAGCAGTCCATAGACGACCCATGGCTGCCGTCCAAGCTCCGCCGTCATCCATCCTGCCGTGGCCGCGATATAGGGAAACGGCGCCAGCAGCATCAATATCCACAGCATCAGTCGTGTCTGAAACAGTCGTCCGAGCCATAGCAGGAAGGCAGAGACCGCCAACACCGCGATAAAAATTGTCCCGAGCCCAACCATGATGTGGTAGGCGTAGTACGTCAGCGGGATGTTGTCGGGCCAGTCCTTGCGCGGAAATGCGTCGAGTCCCTTCACCTCGGCGTTCCAGCGCCGGTACGTTAGGAAGCTCAGAA
>JBJKQX010000510.1:0-11627 GCA_046704965.1 Binataceae bacterium (SeqCode) | reverse complement strand
GATCCGACCAGGCCGGATCACCGCCGCGCAAGTTCCACGAATGTATCAGGCGGTCAAACCTTGGCGATTACGTCGTTCGCCAGCTGCTCGATCCTGCGCTCCAGCGCCTCCGGATCCGAGGCGGCAGGCGATCCGGTGATGATTCGCGAGACACCCAGGTCCTGAAGCGCCTTGACCGTGTCGGGCGTCGGCTTTGCCATGCACGAGATCTCTATCTCGTCAGGATTGCGCCCCGCGTTTCGCGCCTCGGAACCCATCAGCGACAGCAGCTCGCCAAGCTTGTCCGGGCTGGCGAGCGCCGGGAAGAAGCCGTCGCCGAAGCGGCCCGCGCGCCGCGCGGCAGCCTTGGAATGCCCTCCGACGAATATTGGCACGCCGCCCTTCTGTACCGGCTTGGGAAAGCTCTTGACCGAGTGGAAATGAAAATGTTTGCCGTGAAACGAGGCCGAAGGTTCGCGCCACAGAGCACGTAATGCCTGGATCGCCTCGTCGGTCCGTGCGCCGCGTGTATGGAAGTCCAGACCGAGCGCGTCGAATTCCTCCTTGAGCCATCCGCTTCCGATACCAAGAATCGCGCGCCCCTTGGATAGCACGTCGAGCGTGGCCATCTCCTTGGCGAGATAGAGCGGATGGCGCTGCGGCAGAATAATCACGCCGGTCGCGAGCTTGAGCTTGGTGGTAACCGCGGCCGCATAGGCAAGCGGCAGTAACGGGTCGTGAATCGATATGTCTTCGCCGCCGGGAATCTTGCCGCTCGGCGAATAGGGATACGGACTCTGGTAATTTTCCGGAATGACCACATGCTCGACCGACCAGATGGACTCGATCCCGCATCGTTCGGCCGTGACGGCCAGACGCGCGAACATATCGGGTGAGCTGAACGGTCCGGAGTTGACGAACATCAGACCGAATTTCATAGATGACCTCGCGATAGAGAGATGCCGGGAATCTAACCTGCCAACCGCGTCGACGAAAAGCGCGGGGCTCCGAATCGTGAGGCCCCCGTTTCCGAGCGTCCGCCTGCCGCGCGTCGCGCTTGTCCCCAAACGCGCAGACGGCTAGTAAGACGTTCATGGACCTTGGAAAAGTTGGAATCTGGTTCTTTCTCGACGGCATGGCCGCGCCCGAGAGCGCCAGCTATGCACAAAAAGTCGAAAGCCTCGGCTATCGCGCTCTGTGGATTCCGGAAGCGGTCGGCCGCGAGCCGTTTGCTCATGCCGCCTATCTGCTTGCCAAAACCGAGCATCTGAGTCTCGCCACCGGTATCGCGAACATCTGGGCGCGCGACCCGATCACGATGTCTGCCGCTTCGAAGACCGTCGCTGAACTCTCCAACGGTCGCTTCGTGCTCGGCATAGGCGTCAGCCACAAGCCGCTGGTCAGCAACCTGCGCGGGCACTCGTACTCCAGACCTTACAGCTATATGAAGGAGTATCTGCCCAAGATGAAGGAGGCGCTCTACCGGGCACCGCTGCCCAAAGAGGAAGTGCCGGTTGTTCTGGCCGCCCTTCATCCGAAGATGCTCGAACTCGCCGCGACTCAGGCCAACGGGACGCATACGTACTTCGTGCCGCCGGAGCATACCGCGAAGGTTCGCGCACAGATTGGACCGAAGCCGTGGATCTGCGCGGCGCAGGCCGTGATTCTCGAGACCAACGCGACCAAGGCGCGCGCCGCGGCCCGCGAATACATGAAGACCTACGTTCCGCGTCTGCCCAACTACACGAACAATCTGAAGAACCTCGGATGGAAGGACGAGGACTTCGAAAACGGATGCAGCGACCGGCTGGTCGACGCAATCGTGGCGTGGGGAACGGAAGACCGCATCCGCGAGCGCATCGACGCCCATCTGAAGGCCGGAGCCACCCACGTATGCATCCTGCCGCTGCGAGCCGACGGAGCACCGCTTCCCGACCAGCGCGCCACCGAGGCGTTTGCTCCACGTTAATTCGGAGTGCACAGTCCAGCGCATCGCGTTTGGGTTTGGCGGGCTGTCCGGATAGGATTGGCCCGCCTGTAATCTTGCGGAGCATGATTTCCGATGAGCCTACCTAGACCGCGTGCATTGATCCTGGGACTTCTGGTCGCGATAGTCGCCACGGCGGCCGGATGCGGCCCTTCACAGCAGGAACTACAGACCCAACGGGCCCAGGCCGCCGCGGCTCGCGCACAGGAAGCCGCGGCGCGAGCGGAACAATCGGCGGCCAGCGCCCTGCTCGCGGCCCAAAAGGCGTCCGAGGCGGCAGACAAGGCATCGGCGGCGGTCAAGGACGCCACCAAACATCTCGATCGCGCCTCGCGCAAACTTGAACAGCTCCAGAAAATGGAGGAGGAGCTGGCGCATCGTCGCCACGCCGCCTCCAGGTCCAGCGCTGCGCCGGCCAGCTCGGGTGCCGCGGCCAAGGCCGATGGCTCCGCGCATTAGCGCCGGTCCTCTCGCGAGCCACACGCCTCGCCATCGGTTGGGGGTAATCAAGCGATAATGGCTTCCGGCGGTTCACAATCCGGCATGCAATCACCTCGTCGTCGCGCTGAGCTTTCGCCCGAAGAGGCCGAACGTCGACGTGCGGAAATCGAAACCCGCTCAAACATCGGTGAAGGCCCGCGTCAACGCAGCTGGCTCAATATTGCAGGGCCGGTCGGCGCAGTGCTTCTCATCGCGTTTCTCGTCGCTTTCTGCCTCGCCCCGATGGGTGTGATCCAATCGATGCAGCGCTTGCAACTCGCGTGGTCGGGCGTAACCCGAAGTCAGGCATCGCTCAAAGACGGAACGATGACCTATTACGTCGCGAGCGGACCGCCCGGCTTGCCGAAGCACCCGCTTTTGCTCATCCACGGACTCGGCCCGGACAGCGCACTGGTATGGCGTCAGGTGATGGCGCCGATCGCGGCCAAAGGCCGTTACGTCGTAATCGCTCCAAACCTGATGGGATTCGGCTCGTCGGCGCACAATGCGCAGACCAATTACACGATCGCATACCAGGCCGGCGCGATCGGTCAGCTGATCGACCAGTTGAAGCTCCGCCACGTCAGTATCGTGGGATGGGACCTTGGTGCCGACGTCGCGCTCTACTACGCAGTTGACCATCCGCGGATGGTCGACCGCCTCATACTGGTCTCGGGCGGTCTGTTTGGACGCTCTGCCGCCAAAACGCTGGGTCAGGGAATGCTGCCGGGCAGCGTCGAGCAGATGCAGCAGCAGGTCGCTCAGAGCTTCTTCGAACTGCCCCCGATGCCGTCGTTCATTTACCGGCGTATGATGGATTCGCTCGCCGCTGATTTGCCCGCCCAAACCGGAATGATGAACTCGATCCCGCGCGACGAGGCTCATATTCGCGCCAGAGTCGGACGCATTTTCAACATCCTGACCGTCGTCGCGTGGGGCGGCAAAGATCCCTATTTCGGCATGCGCCAAGGCGAAAGGCTTCACGCCGCGTTACCCGGCTCGGCGACGATCGTTTTCAAATCGTCCGGCCATTATCCTCAACTCGGACATCCCAAGGATTTCGCCAACACGGTCCTCTTCATCCTCAAACAAACAGACGAAGCGCGCTAGAAACCCGGACCGGATCGCCTCTCGTACGCCGGTCGGGCGCGCTTGCCATTGGACGGGCGGTTTGGGATAAGGCGGGGGTCAGCAGTTCGCGAGCAATAGGGACGGGACATATGAAACTTTACAACATGAATCTTTCGAACTTCGCGACCAAGTCGCGAATTGCCATTTACGACAAAGGCCTCGACATCGAGATGGTGCCACCGCCCGGCGGTGACTTGCACTCGGCCGAATATCTCAAGGTAAATCCCCTTGGGAAAATTCCCGCGCTCGACACCGACGGCATGGTCATCCCGGAGTCGGAGGTAATCAACGAGTACCTGGAGGACAGATTCCCCGAACGTCCTCTCCTGCCCAATTCGCCCGAGGGTCGCGCCCGGGTAAGAATATTCACCCGCTTCCACGATCTGTATCTTGAGCCGCCGCTGCGCGCGCTGTTCTACCAGATGGAGCCGAAGACACGCGATGAAAAGGTCGTTAACGAAAAACTGACCGAGATGAACAAGCGTCTGGACGAACTCGAAAAGATGCTCGGCGAGAGCGGCTTCGCAGCGGGGTCCGAATTCACTCTTGCCGATTGCGCGATTGCGCCGACGATGTTTTTCGCCGTCAACCTGCTCCCGATGTTCGGCGCAAAACCTCCGCTGGAAGGACGGCCCAAGATCGCAGCGTGGTGGAATCACGTTCAGACGCGTCCGTCGGTCAAAAAGGCGATCGCCGAGATGCAGCAGGCACTCGCTGAGATGCAAAAGCAATAGCGGGCCGCGCATAGCGTTTGGAGGCCGCGCCTCTACGAGCGCGCAAAAGTCGTGAAAACACGAAGCCGCAAACGGCGAGCCCCTCGCGTTTGCGGCTTCTTCGTTCTCGCCAGCGACCTCTTCTCACGAAACCGCGCCGCCGACGCAACAGTCTTCTTCCCGATCGGATATTGTCGCTCAGGTATTGAGTAACCAGATTCCCGCGTTCAGGTATCCCGCAAACAACACCCACAGCAGGTAAGGCACGAGAAGCCATGCTGCCGCGCGACTTGTCTTCGAGAATGCAACGATTGTCATCAGTATCGCGCACCACAGAACCGCGACATCGAGTAGTCCGGCGAGCGGGCTCTTGAGTCCGAAGAACAGTCCCGACCAGCCCGCGTTGAGCGCTAGTTGAAAGATAAACAGTCCAAGTGCGCGTCGCGCGCCGGGTCGATAGCGCCGCCGCCACACTATCCACGCCGCGACCGCCATCGTCAGGTACAGCGCGCTCCATACCGGCGCAAATACCCATCCGGGAGGTGTCAGCATCGGTTTCTCAAGCGTGGGATACCAGTCGCGCACCGACATCGTCGTGAACCACGAGCCGATTCCCGCCGCCCCGAAGCAAAGCGCGATCCATGCAACCAGCCCCAGCACGCTTCGCGCCGTGATTTTCGCCCCGTCACCGGCTGCTGACACCGGGTATGTCTGATTCATGGTTCCGGACACTCCTTTCAGAACTTGCGACGAGCCCGCAAACCCACAAACCATTACTGACTATTCAACGGTTTCAAACCTGCGGATTATCAAACGATGATCGATCGTCGTCCCGCGCGTCGGCCGGGCTGAAGTACGGATAGAGCAAAGGCAAGAGGTAGAGCGTCAGGATGGTTGCGGTGACGAGTCCGCCGATAACGACCGTCGCCAGCGGTCGTTGAACTTCCGCACCGGGAGCGTGCGACGTCGCCATCGGGATAAATCCCAGGCTCGCCACCAGTGCCGTCATAAGGACCGGACGAAGCCGGGTCGCGGCGCCTTCCCTGACCGCGCGCTTGACGTCGAGGCCCTCGTAGCGAAGCCGATTGATGTAACTGACCATCACGATTCCGTTCAGCACTGCTACTCCGAACAGCGCGATAAACCCGATCGAGGCCGAGAGACTCAGGTTCAGCCCACGAAGCCATAGCGCGCCCACTCCTCCGACCAGGGCAAAGGGAACGTCGAGCAGGATAAGGAATGTCTGCGCGAGTGATCGGAATGTCGTAAACAGCAGCGCGAAAATGAGCACGATCGATATCGGCAGGACGATTGCCAGCCGCTTCATCGCATGTTGCTGATTCTCGAACTGCCCGCCCCACTTCACCCAGTAGCCCGCCGGCAGCTTGAGTCGCGCCTGGACTAGCCTCTGAGCGTCGGCCACGAAGCTGCCGAGGTCGCGTCCCCGGACGTTGGTCTGCACCACGATACGCCGCTGCCCGTCCTCGCGCGTAATCGCGTCGGGCCCGCGGCGCAGTTCGATTTCCGCCACCTGACCGAGTCGGACATGCCCGCCGCCGGGCGCTCGCAGAATCAGATTTCGCAGCGCGTTCAGATGCTCTCGATAGGTTGAAGGAAGCCTGACCGCGATCGGAAAGCGGCGTGGACCGTCGATCAGTTCGGACACGCGATAACCGCCGGTTGCCGCGTCGACCACGTCCTGTACGTCGGTCACGTTCAGGCCGTAGCGCGCGAGCGCCTCGCGGTCGACCTTCACCCTAAGCTCGGCAACTCCCGAAAGCACCTCGACTTGAGAATCGGCAGCGCCCGGCACGGTCGAAATCAACCTGAGCGCCTTGCCCGCCAGGTCCTCGAGTGTATGCGAGTTCTCGCCGAAAATTTTGAGCGCCACGTCCGCCTTGATTCCCGAGACCACCTCGTCCAGCCGCATCGCCATCGGCTGCGTGAAGTTGTAAGCCACGCCCGGAATCTTCGAGAGACGCGCGTCCATCTGTTCGATCAGCTCCTGCTTGCTCGCGACCTTCCATTGCGCACGCGGTTTCAGCATAACGTACACGTCGCCCTCGTATACGCCCATCGCCTCGGTCGCCACGTCGGGCCTGCCGAACTTGGTCACCACGTCGCGCACTTCGGGAAACCCCATCACGGTTTTCTCGATCTGCTCGCTGATACGGATCGAGTCACTCAAGGAAATTCCGGGCAGCTTGCGCGTCTGTATCAGGATTGACCCTTCGTCGAGCCGCGGCATGAATTCGGTGCCGATGAATGCCAGTGAACCCAGCGCCACGACCAGCACGGCGAAGCTCGCGGACAGGACCGGGATGCGATGGCGCAGGACGAAATCGAGCGAACGCGCATAGGCCTCGCGCAGACGATGGAACCAGCTTTCGGTATGCTCCTTCAGGTCGGTTCCAAGCGCGAAAGTCGCCAGCACCGGAACCATCAGAAGCGCAAGTATCAGCGAGCCTATCAGCGCTGAGCACACCGTTATCGCCATCGGCCAGAACATCCTGCCCTCAAGCCCGGTCAATCCTAGAACCGGAATGTAGACCGCGATTATGATTCCGACTGCGAATGCGATAGGTCGCGCCACTTCCTGCGCGGCATGACGGACGCTCTGTACTACGGTCGCGCGATGATGCTCAGAGAGGCGGCGGACCGAGTTCTCCATCATCACCACCGCACCGTCCACAATCATTCCGAAATCTATCGCGCCGAGGCTCATCAGGTTTGCCGAGATTCCGAATATCTTCATCCCGACGAACCCGAACAGCATCGAGAGCGGAATCACCGCCGCGACGATCAGCGCCGCCCGTATATTGCCCAGGAAAACCAGCAGCACCGCGACCACCAGCACTCCCGCCTCGACCAGATTGCGTGTGACCGTGTGGATCGTGCTGTCGATTACCGTGGACTGGTCGTAGAACGGCACAAGATGAACTCCCTTGGGCAGATGGAGTTCGGCGATTCTCGCCTTGACCCGCTGGATAACCTGACGGCCGTTCGCGCCCTTGAGCATTATCACCATGCCCGAGACCGTCTCGCCCTTGCCGCCGCGCAGAACTGCACCCTGACGCGGCACGGAACCGACGCCAATTCGGGCGACGTCGCGCAGAAGGACGGGAGTACCGCCGTGTTCGAGCAGCACGATACGGCCGAGGTCATCGGCACTATGCACCCGACCGATTCCGAGCACGTTGTATTGCTCGCCGTCGTGGTCGATGAAGCCGCCGCCAAAATTCTCGTTATTCGCCTTGATTCGCTCGAACACGTCGCGCAGCGTAAGCCCGTAGCGCTGCAGCGCGGCCGGATCGACCTCGACCGTGTAGCGTTTCGTAAAGCCGCCCCAGGAATTTACCTCGCTCACTCCGGGCACGGTGCGCAGTTGATAGCGTATCTGCCAGTCCTGCAGAGTCTTGCGATCCATCAGTGACATCGGTCCTTCGACCGTGTACTGGTAAACTTCGCCAAAAGCGGTCGCGACCGGACCGAGCGTCGGATGCACCCCGGGCGGAAGACGCGGCATCACTTCCTGCAGACGCTCGTTGACCAATTGACGCGCGAAGTAGGTATTGATCCCGTCCTCGAAAATAATAGTCACTACCGAAAGTCCGAGCTTCGACGTCGAGCGAACCGCGAGCGTCCTCGGCACTCCCATCATGGCGCTCTCGATCGGATAAGTGACGAGTTGCTCGACTTCGCTCGGCGCCATCGCGGGCGCTTCGGCCGTGACCACGACCTGGTTGTTCGTGAGGTCGGGAAAAGCGTCAATCGGGATACGGGTTGCCGTGTATACACCAAAGGCGATAAACACGGCCAGGGCAAGCAGCACCAGCCATCGGTTGTTAAGCCCGAAATCGACCACTTTGGCGAGCATCGGACTTTCCTCTTCTACTCTCCCGCGAGCGAGCTTCTGAACAGTTCCGTCTTGAGCAGGAAACTGCCCCGCGTCACGACCCATTCGCCGGGCGCAAGCCCTTGCGACACTTCAACCATCCGCCCGCTCTTGCGTGCGATCTGAATGGGCCGGGCCTCGAACTGGTCGGGCGCGACTCTGACAAAGACGACGGTCTGACCGTTGACCTCCTGCTCCGCGCTCTCCGGCACGAACAGCGCGGCACGCGTGGAGCGGCGTTCTATTTCAACGCTCGCGTACATCTCGGCCTTGAGCGCATGCTCGGGATTCGGAACCGTAACCCGGACCTGTAGCGTACGGGTGGTCGGGTCGAGTTCCTCGCCGAGTCGCGCGATTCGCCCTTCGAAGTATTTGCCCGGATAGGCACGGACATGGATAAGCACCGGCTGGCCGACGTGCAGCCCCGAAAGGTCGCCCTCGCTCACGTTGGCAATGAGCCAGAGGACGCCGGGATCGGACACGGTGAACGCTTCCTGTCCCGCAGATACGACCGTCCCGGTTGTAACCATCCGCCGCACGACAACACCGTCGGCGGGGCTTCGCACGGAAATTAGATCGCTCGCGGGAACTCCGTTCACGTCCGCGTGAGCGGCACGCTTTTCTTTAAGCGGCACTCCAAGGTAATGGGTCAGATGCGCGCGAGTTTTTTGTACTTCGGCCTCGGCGTTGCGCATGGCTGCCTCGGCGCTCTTGAGCTGATTTTCCGCGCTCTCGACCTGCTGGCGAGAAGCGGCCTTGAGGTCAAAAAGTCGCTGCGTGCGATCGCGAACCTCGCGCGCGTAACGAACAGAAGAGCGTGCGCGGTCGCGTTGCGCCAGCGCCTTGACGTAGGCGGCACGCGCCTCGTGCACCCCCTCGCTGAACACGCGCGCCAGCACCTGACCCGCATGCACCTGGTCGCCGACGCCGGCCATCACCGCGACCACCCGCCCGCCGATTATCGCCCCGATATGCCAGGTGCGATCCTCGTTGAAGACCAGCCGCCCCGGCGCGTGAATCGTCTCGGCGATGCGCCGGCGTTCGACCTTTTCGACCACCACGCCGGCGCGTTTCTGCCCTTCCGCGCTCAGAATCACGTGCCCCGGAGCAGGGCCGGCGCCCGACTTGGGAGCCTTCGGGCTGCTTCGGCAGGCCGCCAGCATGAGCGCAAGCAATGCGACGACGAGAATCCTTCTGTTCACGGCATCATCCCAAGTGCAAGTTGCAGCGCAGTGGCACTCTGCCGGTAGTCACCGAGTGTGCGGCTGTATAGCATCTCGGTTTCGATTCGGGTCCGCTCCGCGTCGAGCAAACGGAGCAGGTCGGTACCGCCCTGCAGATACGCACCGCGCGCTATTCGCGACGTTTCAACCGCTCCGGCCAGCATCCGGGGCGGCACGTCGGCAGTCAGCTTGCGCCGTATGCGGTACTCCTTGAGAGCAGCCTCAATCTCCGTCCGCACGCGCAATCTTACCGCCGCGAGTGTCGAACTTGCGGCCCGAAGTTCCGCATTTGCCGCGACCACCTGTCCTTGGTTGCGATTGAAGAACGGCAGGGCTACCTGAACCCCAAACACGATCGTGTCGAGCCCATCGGTGCGCTTGTAACCTGCCACCAGCTTCGGGTCCGGGAATGCGTTGGCGCCCTGCAGCGCGACGTTGGCCCGGGCTTGCGCCACGTTTTGCTCGGCCAGTTTGACCTCGGGGCGTCTCTCGATCGCGGTTTCCAAATCTATCGGCGCAACATCAACTATCCGGTCGAGTCGCCCGGTCAGCACCACCTTGGCGTCCCCGTCCATCCCCATATCGCGCAAAAGCGCAACTTTCGCGCGCTCCGCCTCAACCGCGGCATTTTCCGCAGCCAGCTCGATCCGATCGCGTTCGACCTCTACCCGCACCCGGTCCGTCTCGGCCATCGCGCCCTCCCTGACGCGATGACGATGGTACTGCACGACTTTCTCGAAATTGGTTAGATCCGCGCGCAGCAGGTCGCGAATTCTTTCAGCGACAAGTGCATTCCAGTACGCGCGACCGGTCCTGACTGCGACCTGATGGCGCAAAAGGGCCATCTCAAGACGCGACCGGATGACACCGGCGGACGCATAGTCCACCCGGCGCGCGCGCTTACCGGCGATATCAATCGACTGCTCGAGGTAAAGGTAGTTGTCCGTATCGTTCCAGTAAGAAAACGGCCCACCCCATCCAAGCCGCGTGTTTTCCGACTGGAAGACAAAGTTTGGGTTCGGCAACAGCCCGGCCTGCTCCTTGAGTCCCTGCGCCGCGTCGACTCGGGCCGCTTGGGCAGCCAGCAGCGGATTCGCCTTGAGGGCAATGGCGATCGCGCGACTTAAGGTGATATTCGTCTGCGCATATGACAAACCGGCGGATTGAACTATTCAGCAGCAGAGAAATGCAATTGATATAACATTGTGGCCGCGTATTAGTGATTTATTTTGCTGCGCAACGTTCATAGTCAACTGCCGCAAGGTTATGAGTTTGGATTTTTAAAACTTCATGGTCACGTCGCGCCGCGTTTTGCAGGGCGCACAGTTTCCCGGGAACAGAACCGAACTACTCGACGGCTATATACACAGCGTCAGTGAGCACTTCGCGCCTCCAAATGTGTCGACGCATTCAGAGACACTGAAATATCCACTTTCCGTGCCAATAGCGTTCTTGTTCATCACGCGGTCATCATGAGTCTTCTAATTCCTTAGGAGGAGATCGCTGTACCCGTTGGAAGCATAGAGGATGCTCATCGACGCGACGGCCTGCAGCATTGAATTCGAATTCTCTTCAAATCATTCGCAAGACGGGCCGAAAACAGGGAATAAAATGTCACGTATCCTTGATGACGGAGGACAGATGTCGATGGGTCGGCGCGAACGCCGTACAACGAAGCTCTCAAAGCTGGCTGGCGAGCGAGCAGTTGCGATAGTGACTGGTGCGGGGCAGGGAATCGGTCGCGCGACGGTCGAAGCCCTTGCCAGACAGGGCTACGCGATCGCGATCGCGGAACTGCGCGTCGGTGCGGGGCGTGCGGTCGAGCGCGAACTAACGAAGGCGGGCGCAGACGCATTCTTCGTGCAGACAGATTTATCCGACGTGCGCTCGACGCAGCGATGTGTGCGCGAAGTGCTTGGACGATTCGGTCGGATCGACTGCCTGATCAATAACGCGGGCGTGTTGCGAGCCGGGCCGTTCGACTCGCTGCCGGTCGGGGAAATCGAGCGATTGCTGGCGGTGAACCTGCGCGGAGCGTTGATGATGGCGCGCGCGGTCCTGCCTGCGATGCTCAAACGGGGCGCGGGTCGCATCATTAACGTGTCGTCCCTTCTGGGAAAATCGGGGATGGCCCGGTACGCGACGTACTGCGCGACCAAGTTCGGTCTGGTCGGCTTCACGGAAGCGCTGGCCGAAGACGTAGAGGACCGGGGCGTGAG